>CATIYU010000161.1 GCA_949739085.1 uncultured Eubacteriales bacterium
AACCTGCCCCGGATCGCCATTCGGGCCAAGGGGGATCTGGACGCCTTCTTTGACGAGCTGGACCGGAAGCTGGACCTCTGCATCGACCAGCTCCGGGAGCGCTTTGAGATCCAGGCCCGCAAGCACGTCTACAACTTCCCCTTCCTCATGGGCCAGGGGGTGTGGCTGGACAGCGAGAAGCTGGACTGGACCGACGAGGTCCGGGAGGTGCTCAAACACGGCACCCTCTCCGTAGGATTCATCGGCCTGGCGGAGACCCTGGTGGCCCTCACGGGACAGCACCACGGCGAGAGTGAGCGGAGCCAGCGGCTGGGTCTGGAGATCATTGCCCGGATGCGGGCCCGGGTGGACGGGGAGAGCCAGAAGACGGGGCTGAACTTTACCCTGCTGGCTACTCCGGCAGAGGGCCTCTCGGGCCGGTTCATCCGGATTGACAAGAAGAAATACGGCGTCATCCCCGGGGTGACGGATCGGGACTACTACACCAACAGCTTCCATATTCCGGTGTATTACTCCGTCAGCGCCTATGAGAAAATCAAGCTGGAGGCCCCCTACCACGCTTTGACTAACGCCGGGCACATCAGTTACGTGGAGATGGACGGCGACCCGCTGCAAAACCTGGATGCCTTTGAGAAGGTTATCCGGTGCATGAAGGAGGCGGGCATCGGCTACGGATCGGTGAACCATCCTGTGGACCGGGACCCCTGCTGCGGCTATACGGGGATTATCGGGGACGAGTGCCCCGGCTGCGGTCGGCATGAGGACGGCGGCCGGGTGGGGTTTGAGCGGATCCGCCGCATTACCGGCTATCTGGTGGGATCCATGGACCAGTGGAACGACGCCAAGACCGCCGAGGAGGCCGACCGGACAAAGCACAGAACATGATGAATGCCAGAGCGGGGGCGCGTCCCCCGCTTGCGGCGTATATTGGGAGGAGCTATGGTTTTGTTGATTGGCGGCGCGTCCCACACGGGGAAGACCGCCCTGGCCCAGCGGGTGCTGGAGGCGTACCGATGGCCCTACCTCTCCATCGACCATCTGAAAATGGGGCTCATCCGCAGCGGGCAGACCTCCCTGACGCCGGAGGACGATGGAGAACTGACGGAATATCTCTGGCCCATTGTGCGGGAGATCGCCAAGACGGCGGTGGAGAACCGGCAGAATCTGGTGATAGAGGGCTGCTATATCCCCTTTGATTGGAAAAAGAGCTTTGAGGCGGCGTACTTGGCGGAGATCCGGTATGTGTGCCTGGTGATGAGCCCGGACTATATTGCAAACCGGTTCGGAGATATCCGAAAATTCGCCAATATTGTGGAAGACCGGCTGGACGATGGGGGCCTTTCCATAGAGAGCCTGACGCGGGACAACCGGGAGGCCCTGGAGATGTGTCGGAGGCACGGCTGCCCCTATATTTTGATTGAGGACAGGTATGATGTGTTTGCCGCGCTGGAAGGGAAGGCTCTCCTACAGCCAGCGGAGAGGAGGGAGTAACGCGATGCGGATTTTCGGTTTGGTTCAGGACTCCATTGTGGACGGTCCGGGGTTCCGGTTTGCCTGCTTTGTACAGGGGTGCCCCCACAGCTGCCACGGCTGCCATAACCCGGACAGCCATGATCCTCAGGGCGGACGGGAGATGACTGTGGAGGAGGTGGAGCGGGAGCTGCTGAAAAACCCCCTCACCGGCGGCCTCACACTCACCGGCGGCGAGCCCTTCGCCCAGCCGGAGGACTGCCTGGCCCTGGCAAAAACAGCCCACGCCCATGGCCTCAATGTCTGGAGTTACTCCGGCTGGACCTTTGAGTACCTGCGGGATCAGGGGACCGTAGCCCAAAAGGCCCTTCTGGCGGAGTTGGACGTGCTGGTGGATGGCCCGTTCCTGCTGGACCAGCGGACCTTGAATCTGCCTTGGCGGGGCAGCAGGAACCAGCGGGTGGTAGATGTGCCTGCGTCCCTGGCTTTGGGGGACGTGGTGGAGTGGTCCAGCAGCTATTAGTATTTTGTTAAGACTGGCTGGACGGCCGTTAACAGCCCATTAAGAGCAGGGGAGACCCCCTTGCTCTTTTTTTGTTTGCTTTGTACAATAGGCGCAGCAAACTTTTGGAGGGTATCAACATGGAAGTTTCCAACCTGTTCGTCTGTCTCATGGGCATGGGGGTCACGTTTATTGGCCTGACCTGCCTGATCCTCATGACCGTGCTCATGGGGAAGATCGTCAACCGGGGCGGCGGGGCCGCGCCTGTTCCCGCGCCTCCTCCAGTGGCGGAGGCCGTGCCGAACCGCCAGGAGCTGATCGCCGCCGTGTCCGCCGCTTTGGCTGAGGAGCTGGGGACTGATGTGTCCGGCATCCGCATCCTCTCCTTCCGGAAGGTGTCCTGAGGGAGTTCCCAAAATTGTTTATGACCGCTTTTTGAGGCGCACTGGGGAAAAATCCCCGGTGCGCCTCCCCATTTTATAAAATTTTCGGAAAATTTCTGGTATAGTATTGCCAAATGGGAGCGGTCCCAAAACAGAAAGGGGCGGGGAAGTGAATACTCTCCATTTTGTATACGCCATTGAGGTGGAAAAAACCGGCTCCATCACCCAGGCGGCGGATAACCTCTTCATGAGCCAGCCCACCTTGAGCAAGGCGGTCAAGGACTTGGAGGAGACCCTGGGGTTCACGGTGTTCAAGCGGACCCCCCGGGGGGTGGTGCCCACCCGAAAGGGGACCGAATTCCTCAACCACGCCAAAAAGATCGTCCGGCAGATTGAGAAAATGGAGCTGGCCCTTCGGACGGGAGACGCCTCCCATCAGACGTTCAGCATCGCCATTCCCCGGGCAGCTTACGTGATGGCGGCGGTGCCGGCCTTTCTCCGCTCTCTGGACGCCTCTGGCGGTGCGGAGTTCGACGTGCAGGAGGCCAGCTCTATGCGGGTCATCGAGGCGGTGTCGGCCAGCCATTTTGTGCTGGGCGTCATCCGCTGCCATGCGGAGGACGAGGACTATTTCCTCAAAAGCCTGGCGGAGAAGGACTTGCAGTGGGAGACGGTGTGGGAGGCCGCCTATGTAGCCGTTATGGCCGCAGACCACCCCCTGGAGTCCCGGAAACGGCTGGCCCCGGAGGAACTCCTCCCCTGTCTGGAAGTGGCCTATGGGGACGAGGAGGTGCCTTACATCCGCGTCAGCGAGGCGGAGCCGCTGCCCGGCGGATCTGGGAAGCGGGTGCTGGTCTACGCCAGGTCCACCTGGCTGGAGCTGCTGCGGGCCTGCCCTGGGGCCTATGCCTGGAGCGAGCCTATGTCCCAAGCGGTTCTGGAGGAGAACGGCCTCGTCCAGCGCCAGTGTCCTGGCAGCGGCCGGTTCAAGGATTTCCTCATCAGCCGGGCAGGTTACCGCTTCAGCGCCCTGGACCGTGCCTTTCTCCAGGAGCTCTTCCGCCAGCGGGACTTGGCCTGTCCGCCGGTATGCCAATTTGGAAACCCGGTATAACGGATTTCGATTTCTCTTTTACCGGGATGTTTGTTAAAATATAAACAATCATCCGGCAGCCGTTTCTTTCACCCACTACTTAAATAAAGGAGAAGGTTCATCTATGGGCAATAAGGTCACGATTATCGGCGCTGGCAGCGTCGGAGCAAGCATTGCAAACGACATGGTGGTGATGGGCATTTCCACGGACATTGTCCTCATCGACATCGACGAACAGAAGGCCTTTGGCGAGGCCATGGATATCTATCAGGGCACCTCCTTCGGCGCGCCCGCCATCATCCGTTCCGGCAGCTACGCCGACGCTGCGGACTCCTCCATTGTTATCATCACCTCCGGCCTGCCACGGAAGCCCGGCCAGACCCGGCTGGAGCTGGCCCAGACCAACGTGGATATCCTTAAGGACATCACCGCCCAGATTGTGCAGTACGCTCCCAACGCCATTTACATCATTGTTTCCAACCCTGTGGATATCATGACATACGTTTTCCACAAAATTTCCGGCGTCTCCGCCTGCCGCATCATCGGCACTGGCACGGTGCTGGATACTGCCCGGCTCCAGGCGGAGCTGGCCAAGGAGATGCACATCAGCCCCAAGAACGTCCACGCCCACGTTTACGGCGAGCACGGCGATTCCTCCTTTGTGCCCTGGTCCCGGGCTACTATTGCCAACAACCATATCAGCATCTACAAGGAACACGCCCCCCAGGGGGAGAAGATTGCCTTCGCCGGCGAATATGCGGACTTTGAGGAGCGGGTCCGTACCTCTGGGGCTCTGGTCATCAAGTCCAAGGGCCTGACCAACTACGCTATCGCCATGGCAGTCTGCCACATTGTCCGCTGCATCTTCAACGGCGCGGGCACAGCCCTGACCATCTCTACGATGATGAATGGCGAATACGGCATTGAGGACGTGTGCCTCAGCGTTTTGAATATTGTGGACAGCAGTGGCGTCCGGGGGAAAATCAGCAATGAACTGACTGCGGAGGAGCTGGAGAAGCTCCGTTCCAGCGCCAACAAGCTGAAAGAGACCATTGCGGCCATCAAATTTTGAGGAGGATTAAACCATGGAATACCGGATGGAACACGACTCCATGGGCGAGGTGCAGGTGCCTGCGGACCGCTACTGGGCCGCTCAGACCCAGCGCTCCCATGAGAACTTCCCCATCGGCGTGGGGCTGGAGACCATGCCAAGGGAGATTACCCGCGCTTTCGGCATCTTGAAGAAGGCGGCGGCTATCGCCAACCACGCCCTGCGGCCGGAGAAGATGACGGACGAGAAGCTGGAGGCCATCAGCCGCGTCTGTGATGAGATCACCAGCGGCAGTCTGGACGGCCACTTCCCACTGGTGGTGTGGCAGACCGGCTCCGGCACGCAGTCCAACATGAACGCCAACGAGGTCGTAGCGAACCGGGGCAACGAGATTGCGGGGAAGAAGCTGCTCCACCCCAACGACGACGTTAACATGTCCCAGTCTTCCAACGATACTTTCCCCACGGCTATGCACATCGCCGCCGTGGCTGCTATTGAGGACCAGGTCCTCCCGGCTATCGGCCGCCTGGCGGACACCTTCCGCCGCCTGGAGGAGGAGGACGAGGGCATTGTCAAGTCCGGCAGGACCCATTTGCAAGACGCCACCCCCATTACCTTTTCCCAGGAAATTTCCGGCTGGCGGACCAGCCTGGAGCGGGACCGGGAGCTGCTGGCGCTGAGCCTGCCGCCCCTGAAAGAATTGGCTCTGGGCGGCACCGCTGTGGGCACGGGGCTCAACGCACCCAAAGGCTTTGACGGGAAGGTGGCCCAGGCGGTGTCGGAGCTGACGGGGAAGGATTTTCGCACCGCCCCCAACAAGTTCCACGCACTCACCAGTAAAGACGAGCTGGTGTTCGCCCACGGCGGGCTCAAGGCCCTGGCGGCGGATCTGATGAAAATTGCCAATGACGTGCGCTGGCTGGCCTCCGGTCCCCGGGATGGTCTGGGAGAAATCTTCATCCCGGAGAACGAGCCCGGCTCCTCCATCATGCCCGGCAAGGTCAACCCCACCCAGTGCGAGGCCCTGACCATGGTGGCGGTGCAGGTGATGGGCAACGACGTGGCGGTGGGGCTGGCGGCCAGCCAGGGGAATTTTGAGCTGAACGTCTTTATGCCCGTGTGCATCTACAACTTTCTCCAGTCTGCCCGCCTGCTGGCGGAGGCCATGGACTCTTTTAATGTCAACTGCGCCGCAGGCATCCGGGCCAACCGGGAGAAAATGGCCCACAACCTCCACAACTCCCTGATGCTGGTGACGGCGCTGAACCCCTACATTGGCTATGAAAACGCGGCCAAAACCGCGAAAAAAGCCTATCAAGAGAACATTTCTTTGAAGGAAGCCTGCGTCCAGCTGGGGTTCCTCACGGCGGAGCGCTTTGACGAGGTGTTCCATCCCGAAGAAATGGTTTAATCCAGGAGGCGTTTATGACATATTCCTATTTCCCAGGCTGTACCCTGAAAACCAAGGGCAGGGACCTGGACGTCTGGGGCCGGGCCGCTATGGAGGCCCTGGGCATTGAGCTGCGGGAGCTGCCCCAGTGGCAGTGCTGCGGCGCGGTGTACCCCCAGGCGAAAGACGAGATCGCCACCCGGCTTTCCGCCGTCCGGGCTCTGGCCTCCGCCGGGGAGCTGGGCACGGACCTGGTGACGCTCTGCTCCGCCTGCCATCACGTCATTAAGCGGGTGAACCGGGACATGCAGGCGGATGAGACCATCCGGACCCGGGCCAACAACTACTTGCGGCTGGAGAAGCCCTACGCCGGGGAGACCCGGGTCCTCCACTACCTGGAGGTCCTGCGGGACCAGTTGGGGTTTGAGGAGCTGCAAAAGCGGGTGGTAAAGCCCCTGACGGGCCGGAAAATTGGCGCGTATTACGGCTGCCTATTGCTGCGGCCCAGCGGCGAAATGGGGTTCGACGACCCAGAGAACCCCACAATTCTGGAGGATTTTCTCCGGGCCATTGGTGCGGAGCCAGTGGTCTACGCTCTGCGCAACGAGTGCTGCGGCGGCTACACCACGCTGGAGAACAAGTCTTACGCCTCCAAACAGGCGGGCAAGGTGCTGGAGAACGCGGCGGCCTGCGGCGCGGAGGAAGTGATTACCGCCTGTCCCTTGTGTCTGTACAATCTGCGAGTGAACGGCGGCAGGATGCCGGTGCGGTATTTCACAGAGCTTCTAGCGGAGGCTCTGGGCGTAAAGGAGGGCGCGGTATGAGCAAAATGACAGAAATTGTGACGCGCATCTCCGGCGTCAACCCCCGCAAATGCATGAAGTGCGGCAAGTGCACCGCCGCCTGCCCCGCCTATGAGGAGATGGACTACCACCCCCACCAGTTTGTGGACATGGTGGAGACTGGGCGGCTGGAGGAGCTGATGAACTCCAGGGGCATCTACATGTGCCTGAGCTGCTTCGCCTGTCTGGAGCGGTGCCCCCGGAGTGTGGAACCGGCAAAGCTTATTGAGGCGGTGCGGCTGGCGGTCATCCGGCAGCAGGAGAAAAACCACTTGAAGCCGGAGCAGATTCCCGGCCTGCTGGACCAGGACCTGCCCCAGCAGGCGATCACCAGCGCCTTTCGGAAATATAGAAAGTGAGGTGAGAGAACATGCAGAGAATAGGCATATTTGTGTGCTGGTGCGGCAGCAACATCGCCGCCACGGTGGATGTGGAGGCCGTTTCTAGCGCCCTGGCCCATGAGCCGGGGGTGGTGTTCTCCACCAACTATCAGTACATGTGCTCCCAGGCGGGCCAGGACTTGATTCAGGAAAAAATTCGGGAACTGGGTCTCACTGGCGTGGTGGTGTGCTCCTGCTCCCCCCGGATGCACGAGGCCACCTTCCGCAAGACCTGTGAACAGGCGGGGCTGAATCCCTACATGGTGGAGATCGCTAACATCCGGGAGCAGTGCTCCTGGATTCACAAGGACAAGGCGTCCGCCACGGAAAAGGCCGTGACCTTGGGCAAGGCCGCCGTGGCCAAGGTCCATCTCAACGCCCCCCTTTCTGCCGGACAGAGCCCGGTGACCAAGCGGGCCCTGGTCATCGGCGGCGGTATCGCCGGGATTCAGACCGCCCTGGACATCGCAGAGGCCGGCTTCCCGGTGGATATCGTGGAGAAAAAGCCCACCATCGGCGGCAAGATGACCCAGATTGACAAGACCTTCCCCACGCTTGACTGCGCCGCCTGCATCCTGACCCCTAAGATGGTGGACGCGGCCCAGAATGAGAATATCAGCATCCTCGCCTACTCCGAGGTGGAGGCGGTGAAGGGCTTTGTGGGCAATTTTACCGTGACCATCCGGCGGAAGGCCCGGTTTGTGGACGAGACCAAGTGTACTGGCTGCGGGCTGTGTACGGAGAAGTGCCCTCAGAAGAAAGTCCCTAATGAGTTCAACCTGGGCCTGGACAAGCGCGGGGCTGTGTACATTCCCTTCGCCCAGGCGGTGCCCAAGGTGGCCACCATTGACCCCAACTACTGTATCATGCTGAAAACCGGCAAGTGCGGCGTGTGCTCCAAAGTCTGCACCGTTGGCGCCATCGACTACAAGCAGAAGGATGAGGTCATTGAGCGGGAGTACGGCGCCATTGTGGCGGCCAC
>CATIYU010000162.1 GCA_949739085.1 uncultured Eubacteriales bacterium
ATGGTGTATTATCAGTATTGGAATCGTATTTTCTCTAGGGCTTCGTTTTCTTATGTATTCTTCTATAGAGTACATTTGTTCAGCATCTACCACTTCCATCAATCGATTACGTTCAAACATTTGGAATGAAATGTAAGAAACAATTATTGATAGTAAAGAAATGCCACACCGAATAAGAATATTATTCTTATTATTCAGTGTAATTGTCCACATAAAGGTTTGCGCAACAAATAGCATAGATGGAACATTCCATAATAGTGAATTGTGATTTATTCTCCGTTCAGACAACACTTGATATTGCAATTTAAGAAAGTCTAAACTGCTTTCCGAAATTTGGGAACCAGAATTTCCAGTGTCAGACAACATGATACATCCCTCCGTATAAATGTTTTAGGCAATTAGAAAGAGCATATACTTTTATGATAGCTGCAAAATAAAAAAATGTCAAGAGAACTATAAAAGATTAGTTTGGCGGCAAGGTTTCTCTGTTTGAATATGTTTTCTCCCCCGACTGGACAACTTCATCGCTATCTTTTCTTGAATTTTTATAAAACGTGCTTATAGCGTCTGTAAGTCCTATTTTTACCTTTTCACTTTCTCGTACAGAAAAGTACTGCTTATTTACAAAAATAGTTACAATACAAAGCAAAACGGCAAATATTATCCTTGCAGAAGGAATCAATGGAATATTAGAGATTTGATAGTTATAAGTATATAGTATTGGAATGATTATGGATACAAGCGAGAGGATTGACAAAATTGTTGCACCACATTTAGAAATATACCAACCTACAGTCTTACGAATCGTTGACAAAAACACAGATGAATAAAATGGGTCCACATGTAATGATTCCCAATGAATATCACTACACTGTGTTTCAAAAAAAACTCTAATGTATATTGATGCTTTGCCAATTTCCCACTGTTCTTCATTAATCATGGATTGGAATACTATTAAACTAACAAAGGACAACAAAGACATCCAGTCATTCCATATACTTCCGATTGTAAGAAGAGCAAAATAAGTCACATACATATAGATAGTTTCGTTGGCAATCTGACCCTCTTTCTGGAGGATGTGTGCTCTCAAGGCTTCATACACAGTAATATCTTCTTGCATATGCGACAATCTCCTCTATGTGAAAAATGGATTTCCGCTTATATAAATTATACAGCACTATAAAAATAGAGTCAACAAGTAAATAAGACAAGAAATTTATAAAATAAAGTTTTGGTGGTGATAAAATGACTTTAGACAACATTATCACTTTTGCCCCTGATAATTTTGTGATTCAAGATGCTCTTGCCAGATGCTTTGAAGTAGTGCAAAAGCATCGACACATCGTATGCTCTTGCAGCGGGGGTGGCGACAGTGATGTGATGGTCGATATGCTCTTACGATGTGGAGCCGGAGATAAGGCAGATTTTGTGTTCTTCAACACCGGGCTTGAGTACACTGCCACCTTTGAGCATTTAGAAGAGATGGAGCGGAAGTATGGAATATCAATCCATCGTGTAAACGCTATCAAACCAATTCCGGTGTGTGTAAAAGAGTATGGCGTTCCATTTTGGAGCAAGTTTGCTTCAGAAATGATTTATCGGCTCCAATCTCACAATTTTCAGTGGGAAGTTGAACCGTTCGATGCTCTTATCCTACGTTATCCAAGATGTAAAAGTGCGTTGGAATGGTGGTGCAACGTTACAAGAGGCAACACAACCCAATACGCAATTAAACGAGCGCCATATCTAAAAGAATTCATGGCTTTGAATCCGCCAACATTTAAGATTTCAGGAAAATGTTGCACTTACGCAAAGAAAGTTGCTGCTGAAAAGTTTACAAAGGGCGGCAGATACGATTTGAGATGCGTTGGGATTAGGCAGTCAGAAGGTGGAATCCGTTCGGCTACATACAAAACTTGCTTTTCAGATGGCAAAGGTATCGACCATTTCCGGCCAGTATTCTGGCTGCGTGACAAAGACAAGGAAGAATATTGCGAGCACTATGGTGTCTCTCATAGTAAATGCTACACTCAGTATGGTTTAGTCCGTACTGGGTGTTTTGGCTGCCCTTTCGGAAAGCGGTTTGAAGATGAGTTGAAGGCAATAGAACAATACGAACCTAAATTGTTCCAGGCCGCGAACAACATATTCGGAGAGAGCTATGATTACACCCGTAGATATCTTGCGTTTCGTGAAAAAATGAAGCGTGAGAAACAATAAAACAGAACTTTGATAGGGGTGACGAAATGAAATATGACAATGTCAGGCTGGAAAAAGGGATGTACCAGGAGGGTAGTCGGTCATTCAGCCAGGTGTTAGAGGCTATCGACCCAAGCGACCAATACGTCGGCACACCGCTGGAGGGGCTGGACGCCTTCCAGCGCCAGCTCAAGCGCTTCGACATCAAGGTAAGAGACTCTCAATCTGATACGGTTGAAAAATTTTTTGTTACATCGGAATCTGCTGTGCTTTTCCCTGAGTATGTGGCAAGGGCTGTACGGGATGGCATGGAAGAATCAGACATAGTTCCAACGATTACTGCCTCCATAACACAGGTCAACAGCGAAGACCAAGCCAACAATACACGAGCCAAATTTCAGAAACACGGCAGGATGCTGACAGCCAGCTATGAGGCAGTTCGTAAGCAGAAAACAGATTGGTTTTCCGTTATATTACGCCAGATTGGCGCCTATATCTCTCACTCCCGTTTAGAGGATGCGGTAGACGTTCTTTTGAATGGTGACTGCGATAGCAAACCTGCTGTTGTGACATCATTGAATGGGCGTGAGTTCGGTTTTGATACAATACTGGACTTCTGGGCGGAGTTCAACCTATATGAGATGAATACCATACTGGCATCTAATGATGCAGCGCTTACAATACTGAAAATGCCAGAACTTCAAAAATCAATTTCAGGGTTCAACTTGCAATATCCATGTTGCGGTCTTATGCCATTTGGAGCAAAGCTGATTCGTACCGGTGCTGTGCCAAAGAATACAGTAATTGGGCTCGATAGTCGCTTCGCTCTGGAGATGATTCAGGTTGGAGAAGTAGCTGTGGAGTACGATAAACTCATAAACCGGCAATTTGAGCTAGCTGCCATTACTATCACCAGTGGATTCTCGAAAATCTATGAAGATGCAAGTAGGGTTCTGAGCACTGCATAGGAACAAACGCAGTACAACCTGCCGCTCTAAATCAAAATAGATAAAACTTAGCTTTGGTGGTGAATAACGATGAGATACAATAGCGTCAGGTTAGAAAAAGGTATGTACCAAGAGCCAGGGTGTACATTCAGCCATGTGTTGGAAAGTGTTGACCCAAGTGATCAGTACATTGGTACATCATTTGAGGGATTAGATGCCTTTCAGCGGCAACTCAAACGCTTCGATATCCGAGTGAAGGGTGCTCAGTCTGATACGGTTGAGAAGTTTTCTCCACACCACAGTGAAATGTTAGGAGAAGGCAGATGAGAATTGAACTCCCGCAATGCGGATTTAAGCAATGTATTATACTTGGACGACCTAAGAAATACAATGTTGAACAGGGGATGATAACATGAACACGGATGTGATGCTCAGCAGCAAAGCAGATCAGTGGTCAACGCCGCAGGATTTTTATGACTCCCTCGACAGGGAGTTTTCTTTTACCCTTGATCCTTGTGCTGATGACCTAAATCACAAATGTAACCGTTACTTTACAAAAGAAATGGACGGGCTTGCACAGGATTGGGGTGGAGAAACGGTGTTTTGTAACCCACCGTACGGGAAAGCAATCAAAGATTGGGTCAAGAAGAGCAGCGAAGAGGCACAGAAACCAGGTACAATTGTTGTTATGCTAATCCCTGCTCGCACAGACACCAAATATTTTCATAACTACATATATCAAAAGCCAAATGTAGAGGTCAGATTTGTTAAGGGCAGGCTAAAATTTGGCGACAGTAGGAATTCAGCTCCGTTCCCAAGCATGGTTGTGGTGTTCCGCTAAATAACGGGTTTATCCTACGGAACTAACCCAGAAGGAAGAGAACGGCACCACATTCACAGGTATTTGGATTAAGCTTCTTCCTGATAAAACAGCGCACAATATCAGCAAGAAATATCACCTGTATACTTGATTGAACTCTCAGCGAGCTCCGTCGTCAGGCGGCTTTTTGCTATATCACGGTAAAGGAGGCGTTTGTCATACCACAAATCATCATGTTCCCGCAACAGCCCAAAGGCAAAGGTGCCATCGACGTTTCCAATGTGCAGAAAAGCTGCCGGAAATTGAAGGCTGGGCTTATTGCACCGGCCACAGAGACTGTTCAAAGTGAACTTGCCAGGGAACACGCGGCAGAGCCCATTAAGAGCATGGATGAAATCGTCCGGGTCTCGCAGTTCCTGATTGAGCAGAAACGGTTCAGAGACAATATGCTGTTCATTGCAGGTATCAATTTCGGGCTTCGAATCAGCGACCTTCGGTCTCTGCGGTTTAGTCATCTAATCAATGACGACTGCACATTCCGTGACAGATTCCCCATCCTGGAGAAGAAAACCCGCAACACCAGAAAACACCAGCGAAATCGGTACATCACCATCAACACAGCGGTCGTTGAAGCGGTTACGCTTTATCTGGAGAATACAGATGGCGTCTGCCTTAGCGATTATATGTTCCGCAGCAAGTCCAACAACGGTGTGAATGAGAACCGCCCCATCAGCAAACAGGCGGTGGATTCCATTCTAAAAGGTATTGCAAAGGACTGCGGCCTCGGGAACCGCATGGCGACACACACACTCAGAAAGACGTTTGCTTATCACCAGATGGTGATGAGCGGCAACGACCCCCGCAAACTGCTCTTGCTCCAGAAGATGTTCGGCCATTCATCCGCAGCTCAAACGCTGGACTACATCGGGATCACAAGCGAGGAGATTGACGAGGCGTATCGCAACCTTAACCTTGGCAGTACTACACACAACTACCTTGTTGACAGTGACCTCAAAGAGAGCGAAACCCTGATGGCATAACCATGTTCGACCTTTTGAGTGCGAAATGTGTGGAAGGTGCTGCCGCAACAGAAGCAAGCCTATTCTGATAACAGGAGCAGACATCTACAGAATTGCCCGAGCACTTGACGTAACGATGATGGAGGCCATAGAAGACAACACTATCGGGTACATCGGAGAGAACTCTCATATGCCGGTTCTTGTGTTGAAGGAGCGATTGGATGGGAATTGTCTCCTTTTAAGAAAGGGGCGCTGCAAGGTTCATCAAGGCAAGCCAGCGGTATGTGCTCTATACACACTTGGGCGTATCTACGATTTTCAAGATGGCAGCTTCCATTACTTCGTGAATCCTGTGACGTGCCAGTCGAACCGTAAGGACGGAAAGATGTGGACTCTTCAAGAATGACTTGATGAGTTCAAGATTGAAGAAACCGGGAAGATTACCCAAGTTTGGAATCGGCTCATCTGTATTCAAAAATGAATTTGGCAAGGCCCTGAAATTTGACCAAACCTAGAACCTGACCCACGAAGTCGCTCTGAAGAGCGGCTTTTCTTATTTTACCTTAACTCAAACTAACCAGCCGCCTTGTAGATTTGCTGCAGTACATACCTTGTTTCCCTGCAACAGCTTTTCGCCAAAAGCAAAAGTAAGAATTCGGAACTACGTTCCAATCGCACAGCAATCCGCTTCGCTGACGGGTCTTTCTCACTCGCATTGACAAGCAATGCTCGTGAGTGCTAGGCTCGGGAACGATGTAATGCACATCGAGCGGCCCACCTACAATCGCCGCCACGATGCGGAAAGCGGCTGACTGTTTGAAATAAAATCGGAGGTGTCCATATGATTGATGTTGGAGCAAAGGGCGTGTATTTCGCCTGCGACGAGTGTAGTATTCACGAGCAGATTGAATGCAGAATGCAGGGTGCCCGTGAGCTCGGAGAAAATCTCCAGTACGTCCATTGCAGTTGCGACAAAGTCGGAGATGAGTTCTGGGCCGGAGGATATTGTGAGGACGCTTTTGCCAAGAAACCTTCCAAAAGAAACGAGGGCAGACGTAAAACGGGCCGTGTGTACAGGCGGAAAATGTGCCGCAAGACCATTCAGAAATACCGCGATGGCAACGGCTGGATTTATGGGCCGCACCTTCGTGGATGCTGGGAAGGAGACAAATTTGTTCTCAGTTCCTATATCAAGCACCCGCAGAACTCTTCAAACAAGGCGTTCTTCAAACGAGTTTCAAACAAAAAGGTACGTCGGAGTAAGGATATCCCCGCCAAAGGGAATGGATACCGCAAAATCTTTGACTACTGGTGGACGATTGATTAGGAGGCATAAGATGTGACAGCGTACTACACCATATCAGCACCGTCGCTCAGTAGCACAAGTGCTTTGGGTAACTGGTGGCTGCGTTCTCCATACTATTCGTACTACTCATATTACCAACCATTCAACATCTATCCGCCATCAAAGGATAGGTCGCTTCCCAGAGAGGAGATTCACCAGATGAGCAACGAGGAATTTGACGCCGCTTTCAACGACCTGTTTTTTGGAAATGAGTAGGCATGGGAAAGCCCACCCTGATAGGGTGGGCTTAGGTAGTCAGACTTCAAGGCCGAGCTTCTCAGCAATTTCCTCCGGGGACAATCCCGCTTCTTTTGCCTTCGCCATAACGGTCTTCATGTTGATGGGATGCAGGAGCTTCTGTTTCTGAG
>CATIYU010000163.1 GCA_949739085.1 uncultured Eubacteriales bacterium
TCCCGGCGTCCCCTTCTCTGCAAGGAACGAAAAGCGGTGCATGGGAGACCCATGCACCGCCTGTCTTGCCTATTTCTGCGCCATATGGACGCCTGGAGGAATCCCTATCGAAGAAAGAGCCACCCCGCCAGAGACATGATTAACAGCACTCCCAGTGCCACCGGCAGAATGGTAATCAGACCAGCAATCACCATGGCGGCAAAATCGCCCTTTTCCATCAGGTCAGCGGGAGTGATTTCCTCGTTCTCCTGCTGGCGGCGCTTCTTGTTCTGCTCAGCCTGGCGCTTGAACGCACGCTCAATCCGGCCTTGAAACAGCATCGTTGGGCCCTCCTTTCCAGGTTTATCCCTGCTTCTCCTTGACGCGGTGCAGCTTGTGGTGGCAGGCAACAAAGTGCTTGGGGGAGACCTCCTCCCACTCCGGCACCACCTGCTTGCAAATCTCCGTGCAGTAGGCGCAGCGGGTGTGGAATTTACAGCCCTTGGGGGGATTGACGGGGCTGGGGATGTCGCCCTCCAGGATTTGCAGGTCCTCCTGCTCCTCGCTCTCCGTAGTGGGGATGGCGTTGAGCAGCGCTTCTGTGTAGGGGTGGACGGGGTTGTCAAAAATCTCCTGGGAGTCCGCCAGCTCCACCATGTTGCCCAGGTACATTACGCCGATTCGGTCGCTGATATACTTGACCACGCTCAGGTCGTGGGTGATAAAGAGATACGTCAGGTTCTGCTGCTCCTTCAGATCCTGGAGCAGGTTGATGATCTGGGCCTGAATAGACACATCCAGAGCCGACACGGCCTCGTCGCACACCACAAACTTCGGGTGGGTGGCCAGGGAGCGGGCGATGCCGATACGCTGGCGCTGTCCGCCGGAGAACTGGTGGGGGAACCGGTGGAGGAAGTAGGGGGCCAAGCCGCACTGCTCCATAATCTCCAGAACCATCTCCTGCATCCGGGCGTCCTTCTTCTTGAGCATCTTGTGGGCCTGCATTCCCTCGCTGATAATCTGTCCCACGCTCATGCGGGGGTTCAGGGAGGAGTAGGGGTCCTGGAAGATGAGCTGCATATCCCGGCGCAGACGGCGCATCTCGTTGTAGGTCAGGCGAGTCAGATCCACGCCCTCGTCCCGGTCCACGTCGTACTTCCGGAACTCTGGGTTGCCCTCATGGGGGGCGCGGAGGGCGGCGATCTCCTTGCTGCACTCCTTCTGCTGGGCATCCAGGCTGGAGCGCTGCTGGTCCAACTCCTTGAGCTGGGCGGCCAGGGAATCTACCTTGTCCTTGCCAGTAGCTTTCCCGTCCTTCTTGGCCTGCTCGAGGATAAAGGCCGCCTCGTCGTGGTCCACCTGGATATCCTGCCGCTTGTCGGACAGAGCGACAATCTGCTTGGAAATATTGTAGAACTTTTCATAAGCCGCCATCACCGGGGCCAAGTCCTCCAAGACGACAAATCCGCCGATAATCTTGGTCATGTCCAGCTTCGCGTCTTCCGCCAGCTTTCTCGCCTCGTCCAGGGCGGCGTGCTTGGCGTATTGCTCCGTCTCCGAGAGCTTGGCATACTCGGCCTCCAGCTGTTCCCGCTTCGCCTCCAGCTCCTTCCACTTGGTCCGCAGCTTGGGCAGGTTCTTGATGGTGTCCAGCATGTACCGGGGGGCCAGGTCGCCCAGAGTGCGGCCATAGTAAGTGGTGCGGCCGTAGGTCTGCTTATAGAGCTGGAGGACGGTGCGGCCCAGGGTGGACTTGCCGCAGCCGGACTCGCCCACCAGGCCGAAGGTCTCGCCCTTATAGATATCAATGGAGATGCCGTCGTTGGCTTTGACAAACCGGCCCTTTTTCAGGGGAAAATACTGTTTGAGGTTGCTGATGCGGAGCAGAACCTCCTTGTTTTCCACATTAGCCATGACGTTCCTCCTTCTTCGGGTAGAAGCAGCGGACCTGCTGCTCCGCTGAGACATTCACCAGCTCCGGCTCCTCCTCCTGGCAACGCTTGGTGCAGTACTTGCACCGGGGGGCGAATTTGCAGCCCTTGGGCAGGTCCAGGGGGTGGGGCACCGCGCCGGGGATGGCCTCCAGCCGGGTACCCTCCGGGGTGTCCAGCCGGGGAATGGAGAGCATCAGTCCCTCAGTGTAGGGGTGGGAATAGATGTTGTTGTGGAAGATCGTGCGGCGGGGGGCCATCTCCACCACCTGGCCGCAGTACATCACCGCCACATCGTCCGCCATCTGGTTAATGACGCCCAGGTCGTGGGTGATGAAGAGTACAGCCGTGCCGTTTTCCTCTTTCAGCTCGTTCATAAGCTTGAGGATCTGGGCCTGGATCGTCACGTCCAGGGCGGTGGTAGGCTCGTCAGCAATGAGGATTTTGGGCTTACAGGCCAGCGCCATAGCGATCATAACCCGCTGGCGCATACCGCCGGAGAGCTGGTGGGGGTATTGAGCTGCCACGACCTCCGGGTTGGGGATTTTTACGTCGGCCAGCAGCTCTATCGCCTTCATAGCCGCTTCCTTCTTCTTCATTCCCTGGTGAATCATCAACGGCTCGCTGAGCTGGCGGCTAACGGAAAACACCGGGTTCAGGCTGGTCATGGGCTCCTGGAAGATGACGGAGATATCGTTGCCCCGGATCTTGTACATCTCGGCGGTGGAAAGCTTAGTAAGGTCCCGCCCGTCAAACATGATTTCGCCGGAGTCAACGAAGCCGTTCTTATCCAACAGGCGCAGAATGCTCATGGCGGAAACGCTCTTACCGGACCCGGACTCGCCCACCACGCCCAGTACCTTTCCGGCGTCCACAGAGTAGCTCACGCCGTTGACCGCCTTGACGGTACCGCGCTTGGTATGAAAGAAGGTTTTCAAGTTTTTCAGTTCCAATAATGCCATATCGTCACACCTCCTTATCGCTCTGCGGACTTCGGGTCCACAGCGTCACGCAACGCATCGCCCACCAGGTTGATGCAGATGGTGCAGATGCCGAAGACCAGAGCCGGGAACACCCAGCGCCACCAATACTGCTGGATGACGATACTGCTGTTCGCACCAGTGAGCATGTTGCCCCAAGTGGGGGTGGGCAGGGGGATTCCGAAGCCCAGGTAGCTCAGGGTGGACTCGGTCAGCATACAGGTGGCGAAGCTCAGGGTGGCCGATACCAGGATCAGGCTCAACACATTGGGCAGAATGTGGCGGAAGACGATGGACAGCTCCTTCACGCCGATAGCCTTAGCGGCGGTAACATACTCCTGTTCCCGCTGGGAGAGGATCTGTGCGCGGACCAAGCGGCAGACGCCGGGCCAGCTGAGGATGCCCAGCACCACCATGATGAGGTACATCCGCTTCTCCACGCTGATTCGGGTGCCCAGCACGGCGGACAGAATCATGGCGAAGGGGATGAAGGGCATACCGGCCACCACCTCGCTGACGCGCATGATAAGCATATCCACCCAGCCGCCGAAGTAGCCGCTGAGTCCCCCGGCAATGATGCCGATGATGAGAGAGATGATGACGGATACCGCGCCGACGGTCATGGTGACCCGTCCGCCGTTGATGATGCGGTTGAGGACATCGCGTCCCAGATCATCAGTGCCGCAGGCGTAGCCCTTCAGGCCCCAGGTCTTGATCTCCCCGCTCTGGGTGACGGCGTAGTTCTGGTAGAATCCGGCAAAGACGGTCTTAATGTCGGCGTCCTGCACGCTTTTGGGCACAACGCCCTGTCCGTGGAAGTTGTCGCCCCAGGAGACCACCTCGCCGCTCTCCAGCAGGGCGGTAAAGTGGTAGCGGCCTCCGTAGAGCTCCGTGGGCTTGCTCTCGAATGTGGGAAGTTTATTCTCTCCGCGGTCAGTGCCGCCCCAGACGACAATACTGCCATCCTCCTTGACGGCGGCCACGGCGGTGGAGGTTGCGGCGATATCCACCACGCCGCTGCTCAGGCTCTCGGGGATTGTGCTGATAGCGTTGCTCTGGAAGCCGGAATAGACCACAGAGCCGTCGTCCAGCAGCGCTACATAGGCGTATGTGGTAAGGGCAACCTTCTCGACATGGCCCTGCACGGCGCTTTTCACCTTGATATCAGAGAGGTTCTGGTTGCCCCAGAGGTAGAGTTGGCCGTCCTCAGTGACAGCGGCGGAAAACTGGAAGCTGGCCTCCAGCTGTTTAATGCCCAGGTTCTCGCCCTTCTTCATGGCGTTGGTAATGTCCTGGGGCAGCTTGTTCTGACCCAGACGGTCATTGCCCCATACGTAGACGTTCCCCGCATCGTCCAGGGCGGCAATGTGGTCATAGCCAGCGGCGACTTGAACGATATTGGCGTCCATGACCTCCTGGGGGATTTGGGCTAGGTCAATTGTCTCGGTGATCCGGGTGTAACCCCATACATACACGTCGCCCTTGTCGTCAATGCCCACGCCATAGGTGGGTCCAGGGGTGATGTCCTGCACATGGCCCTGGAGCGCGGAGGGGATGTCCATGAGGTTGTATCCCGGGGGCACGTTCAGCTGAGTGTTGTCCTGATAGCTCAGATCCAGGATAAAGAAGTGGGGCCCGATGAGTACGCAGAGGAGGATCACCAGGAAAACGCAGAGGCCCGTCATGCCCAGCTTATTTCCCAGAAAGTTGTTCAGCATCATGCGGCCCGGGCTCTGGAGCTGCTCCTCTTCCATAAAGCTGCGCTCCACCTTGTTCCGGTTTCCGAACAAGCGGGAGAAGAGCCCGCCGCGCTTAGCAGCAGCGTCTTTCTTATTCTTTGCCATAGCTCTTTCTCCTTCCTTACTTGTCCACATGGACCCGCGGGTCCACCAAGCCATAGCTCAGGTCGGTAATCAGCGTACCCACCAGAGCGATGATGATATAGAACATCTGGATGGCTAGGGCCAGCTCATAGTCGCGGTTATTGAGTCCCACATAGTAGAGCGCGCCCATGCCGTTCAGGCCGAAGGTATTTTCGATAATGATGGAGCCGCTGAAGATGCCCAGGAACCAGCCGATGATGGTGGTAATAATGGGAAGAAGGGCATTGCGCCAGGCGTGGGAGTAGATGACCACCTTTTCCTTGAGGCCCTTGGCCCGGGCGGTGCGGATACAGTCCATACCCAGCGATTCGATCATGGCAGCGCGGACGTAACGGGTCATGCCGCCCAGAGAGGCCAGGGTCATGACAATTACCGGCAGGGTCATGTAGTACAGCCGGTCCAAGAACTCCTGGATGCCGGTATAGCTTGAGCCTGGCGTTTTCGCGCCCGTCACCGGGAACCAGCGCAGCGTCACCGCAAAGAGCCAAATACACATCAAGGCCACAATGTAGATGGGGATACTGTAGCCCACGATGGTCACCACCTGGGTTGTCTGGTCCACTTTTCCCTTTTTATGCACCGCGCAGTAGATGCCTAGGGGGATGGTAATACCCAGGGCCAGGATGGTACTGAAGATATTGAGTATGACTGTGTTCTCCATGGAAACGGGGATAACCTTCGTTACGTCCGATTTAAAGTACACAGAGTAGCCGAAGTTCCCCTGGAGCAGGCCGTTGAACGTGCCGTCCTTATCCTGGATAAAGCCCATCCACCGGGCGTAGCGGACAATAATGGGGTCGTCCAGGCCCATGGCGTCCCGCAGGCGGCGGTAAGCTTCCTCATACTGTTCCGGCCTCATCTCCGCTTTCTGGGGCTCCAGCTGCTGGGCCGCCGGGTCGCCGGGGATGAGGTTGTACACGAAGAACATCAGAAAGCTGACAACAAAAAATACGCACACCATGTATATAAGGCGCTTAAAAATGTATTTTACCACGTGTAAAAACCCTCCTTCTCACGTATTTTGTGCGCAAATCAAGAAGCTTTGTGCGCTGTAGACGCACAAAAAACTTACAAAAATGGGCGGGGCGGCGTAACCGCCCCGCCGGAGATTAACTCAATAGGGCGAGAAGTGCGAGTTAGGACAGAGGCACTGCGTTTTCAATGGAGGCGTAGATAATGGCGTACTCAAAGCCCCACTGGCTGCCCGGCTCATAGCCCTTCAGCCAATCAGCAAAGAAGGTGTGGTAGGTGTTGGAGTACAGGGGGATGTTGGGCAGCAGATCGTTCCACATGACCAGGAAGTCCTTGAACTTGCTGAGGTAGCCTTCGCGGTCGCTAGGCTCGGTGTTCATGGTCATCCCGTAAGCCGTGTCGTAGAGTTCCTTATTGTAGAGCTTGTTGCTGTCCCAGCTGTCGTACGGGTTGTCGGGGGTATCCACATAGTAGTAGCACTGGTCATAGATGGAGCTATAGCCGGTAGCCATGTTGAACATACCGAAGTTGTATCCGCCGTACTTGGCGTCAACATTGGTCTTACGGCCAGTGTAGTTCTGGAGCTCGGGGAACTCCATGACGGTGCTGTTGATCTTCATGCCGGCCTCGGCGGTCTGGGGACCGTTCTGCAGCATGGTGGCCAGAAGCTCGGACACAGAGTTCTCAGGGGTGGTGTACCACTCGATCTCCAGGGGCATCAGGATGCTGCCGTCAGCGAGGGTCACATTGTACTTGTAGTCGCCGGCCTCCTCGGGGGTGACCTTCTTCCAGCGTACGCCCTCGCCGGAGTACTCCGTGCCGTCCTCATTGAGGGTCCAGCCGCCAGCGACCAGCTCCTCAACAGCCTTGGCAGGATCATAGGTGTAGGAATTCAGTTCGGTAGCCAGGAACTCCTCGGTCTCCTGGTACTGCCACATGCCGGTGCCGTAGGGCCCGTTGGTAACGATACCGAACCCGCCGGTGTAGGTGGTGCAGAACTCATTGCGGTCCAGCAGGTAGGCCACAGCGTGACGGACCTCCTTGAACTGAGTGGGGCCGCCGTCGCAGACGAAGCCCAGGTAGCCGTAGCCATTCCGGTCATAGGTAGCGTAGCTGTAGCCGCCGCCGTCCACCATATTCAGGCCCTTGTTGATCTCCTTGCCGTCGCCCTGCTCGCCGACCATGTTGATCGCGCCGGTGGCCAGGGAGTCAAACTGGGTCTCGGGGTTGGCATAGATGATAACGATCTGCTCAATGCTGGGCTTCACGCCTTCGAAGTTGCCCTTGTAGTAGGGGTTGATCTCCAGGGTAGCGGAGTAAGCGCCCAGGTCCGCCTCCTTGAGGATGTACGGGCCACAGGTGACGGGGCTGTTGTAGTCGTCGCGAACGCGCTCAACGTCCTCCTTGGTGAAGGTACCCTCCAGGTAGGCGCCGTCGCCGTCATCCTTCACCACCAGGTCCTCGCTGAACTTCTTCAGATATATGGGGTTCATGCCGATCATGGAGCTCATATAGAAGTAGTTAGCGTAGTCAGCGGAAATGTCGAAGGAGAAGGTGTACTCGTCAATCAGGTGCAGGGAGCTGATTTTGTTGGTCTCGCCGGCCTGATACTCGGCGCCGCCCACCACGGTATCCTCGGTGTTCCAGCTGCCGGCCTCCTTCACCTGGGGAGAGTCAGCGATCAGGAGATGACCCACATAATCAGCGGCCGTGATGGGCTCGCCGTTGTTCCAGGTCAGGTCCTTCAGGATGGTGGTGGTGACGGTGTGGGTGCCGTCCTCATTCTTCACCACCTGGATATCGCCGTCCACCACAGTGGGGTTGGTGATAAACTCGCCCTCGGGCGTGGCGGCGGTGGTGCTGTAGCCGTTGCTGGTGCCGCCGTGTACCATACGGTCAATGAGGTAGTCAGTGGCGTTATTCTGGAACCACGCATAGGTGCCCAGCTCGCCAGCCAGCTTGGTGCCCGTGCCGAGGATCAGGCGGTTGGGGCGCGTCTCAGCGCCGCCGGTGCTGTCATCGGGCTGCTGGTTGTCTGTCTGCTGATTGTTCTGGCCGTTGTTCGTATTGGGGGTGTTGTTGGCGGGCGTATTGCCGCCGCCACACGCGGCCAAAGCAAGGAGCATGGACAGAGCAAGGACAAGACTCAGGAACTTCTTCATGTCTAAAACCTCTCAATCCAAATTTTTGCCGCCGGATCCAGAAGAATTTCGCCGTAGAGTGAACTCTACGGCGATGAAAAGCCCAGGCTTTTCATCGAATGATATTCTCTCGCTCCAACTGACATATCACATTATAACGATTTACCATGAAAAAGTCAATGAATTTCCGGCAATTTGTAAAAAAACTGTGAACTTCAATAAAGATGCATAAAGTGAGAGACACATTTCGTTTTTTTGGCATTAATTTTTCATAAAAATTCCTCCAAATTTCCCCTCCATTCAGCTCTTTTCCATGCGTTCCCAGAGCCGGTCCGCCAAGGCGGCCAGCTCCGGCAGGCCCAACGCCTCCCCCCGGACCGCCGGGGGCAATCCGGCGTCCGCCAGGGCGGCGTCCAGGGCGTCCCGCCCCAGCTCCGCGCCGAAGGACGCGGCCAGGCTGTTGCGCAGGGTCTTCCGCCGCAGGGCAAAGGCGGCCCGGACGGTGCGGAAAAAGAAGGGCGTCCCACAGGAGAGGGCCACCGGCGGCGCGGTTCGGGTCTGGCAGCGGACCACGGCGGAGGTGACCTTGGGAGCGGGGAGGAAGCAGTCCGGGGGCACGTCGAAGAGCAGATCCGGCTGGGTATGGAACTGCATATACACGGAAAAAGCGCCGTAGTCCGCCGTACCGGGCCGGGCGGCGATGCGCCGGGCCACCTCCCGCTGCACCATAACAGTGATGCTCTCGAAGCGCCCCGCCTCCACCAGGGCCCGGAGGGCAGGGGTGGTGATATTGTAGGGCAGGTTGGCGCAGGCCAGGGCCGGAAGGCCGGGCAGATGCCGGTCCACCAGGCCGGGCAGGTCCAGCTGAAGCACGTCGCCGGGGATGAGGGTGAAGTTTGGGCAGTCCGCCATGGTCTCCGCCAGGACGGGGTATAGGGCCCGGTCCAGCTCAATAGAGGCCACCTGAGCGGCCCGGCGGCAGAGCTCCCGGGTGAGCGGGCCGATGCCAGGGCCTATCTCCAGCACGCCGTGGGCAGCCGTTGCGCCGCAGGCGGCGGCGATTTCCCGGGGGACCCAGTCCGCGATCAGGAAGTTCTGCCCCATAGACTTGGAGAAGCGGAAGCCGTGGCGGCCCAGCAGGGACCTGACGTCCCGGATGTTGCAGAGATCCATTTCTACCTCCCAGGGCGCACAGAGTGATAGGATGCGCCGGTTGAAGAATATTATACCACGAAACAGGACAGGAAGCCAGAAAAAAAGTCCGCCGGATGATCCGGCGGACAAAACCTGTCGCAGCTGAGGGGGAAAATCAGTCCAGGATATATACGGTACAGTCCCGGACACCGAACTGGATGCACTCGCTGTAGGTGTCCATATAGAGGTCGATGACATTGCCGCGCACGCCGGTGTCCTCCGCCACGGCGAAGCCGTAGACGTACTGGCCGTCGTTGGAGACCACATAGACCTTTGTGCCCAGGGGCAGAACGCTCCTGTCCACTGCCACCACACCCACATGGACGGTAGTGCCGCTGGCGGTGATGGTGCCCACCTTGCCGCCGGTGGTGTAGGCGGTGCCCTTCATGGTTCTGGCGCCGCTGAAGGTGAGAACCTCGCCGTTCTCCAGGGTGATGGTGCCGGAGCCATCCTCGTTTGTGACAATGGACACAACGCTGTCGCCGTTGTTGGCAAAGTTGGATATGGTGCCCTTCTCAATAATGGTGGGCACGGCGGCAGTGTCCGTCATCTCGATGAGCTGCCGGGCGGTCTCTTCGCCGTCCTGGTAGACCACCTCGTAGACCTCCCGGTACTCGCCGTCGCAGCCCTCCTGGAGGACGGTCTCCTGCCACGCGGGCAGATTGTCGTTGTACTGGTAGATGGTCTCATGCTCAGTGGTGTTGGTGATGTGCTCGTAAAATACAAACTCCGACGCCACCCGGATTTCCAGGCTGCCCTCCAGGAACATGACGGACACCATCTCCAGGGGACTGGGAGTGACGTCCAGACGGCGCAGAAGCTGATTGACCGTCTCCTGGCCGGTTACGGCGGAGCGGGCTTCATCCTGATAGTAAATCGTGGCTGTCTGCCCCGGGGTGAGCAGCAGGTCCTTGCCGTTCTCCCGGGAGACCAGTTCGGCGGAGCCGTCGGTAAGGAACACCTCGCCGTCCAGCTCATCTACGTGTATATACTCTTCGTCGCTGACAATATACAGGGCATAGGCTTCGTTGTACTGGGGGGCCAGGGACAGCGCCAGAAGGGTGAGGGCCGGTACAGCCGCGACAGCGATCAGCCGGTTTAGAAGGGAAACGGCTTTCTTGCTTCTTTCGAACATGTTACTTGAACCTCCATCGGTTTTCAAAAAAGGGCCCAAAGAGTGGATCGATGCAGCGGGGTTCAGGGAGCGCTCTCCCCTCCGCCGGGCCGCGTGGGAAAAAGGATGGCAAAAATTTCCTCTCTCCCGACAGTGTATGCAACGGTTTGTAACTTTTGTTACTTTTTTGAAAACTGGGTGCATTATAGCCTAATATCTCTGATTTGTCAAGCTTTTTGAAACATTTTTTTCGAGAACGGCTGGCAGAGCTCTATGAAAATGATGCAGTCGTGATGCAAAAACAGCCGGTTTGACCCAAAACAGTTACAGTCATGGTTACAAAAGTTACAACCCGGCATCAAAAAGTTACCCGCCCGGGACAGGCCCGGACGGGTGGTTTCAGCGGTATTTTTCCCGATTCTCCGTCCTATGGCGAAGAACCAGGTCTATCAGGAAGCAGGCTCCGGCGGTTATAGCCGTGATGACACTCCCAACCGCGCTGCTATCTATGCCCCGGGAACTCAGTATACCATGGATGGCCGCCGCCAGCGGGACCCCCAGAACGAGGCTCAGTCCCGCCGCCAGCCAGGGCCGTTCCCGCAGAAATCTCCGGCAGACGAAGTAAACCGCCCACAGGTAGGCCACGGACAGGATGGCAATCCAGGCCGCCCAGGCGTTGAAAGCCCGGGGGAACTGCATGAGGAAGGGGAGGATGGCCACCGTCAAAATCCCCAGAGAGCCGCAGACCTGACGGCGTTCAAAGCGCAGCAGCGGATAACACACCGCCCAGCCAAAGGCCACGCATTTGATGGCCAGCAGAACGCCATACGTATAGTTGGACGCGAAATAA
>CATIYU010000164.1 GCA_949739085.1 uncultured Eubacteriales bacterium
CGTGCTGCCCAGGGAAATCTGCATCCCCACGCCGGTGGAGGACCAGGAGGTGCTGGAACAGCTCCTGGCGGAGAAGGCGGGGCACAGGGTGACCATCCGGGTTCCCCAGCGGGGGGAGCGGGCCCAGGTCCTCCAGATGGCCGCCGACAACGCCCGGGAGGAGGCGGAGCGCCAGACCACCAGCCAGGAGCGCTCCGGCAGAACCATGGAGCTGCTGGGGAAGCTGCTGGGCCTGGAGGGCCCGCCGGAGTGGCTGGAGTCCTACGACATCTCCAACACCGGGAGCGAGGACATTGTGGCCTCTATGGTGGTCTTCCACGGCTCACGGCCCGCCAAGGACCGCTACCGCCGCTTCCGCATCAAGGAGCTGGAGGGCCATCCCGACGACTACAGGTCCATGGAGGAGGTGCTGACCCGCCGCCTGACCCATTACATGGAGCAGGATAAGCGGTTCCTCCCCCTGCCGGACGTGTTCCTCATCGACGGCGGCGAGCAGCACGCTAAGGTGGCCCTGCGGGTGACGGCCCGGTTCGGGCTGGACGTCCCCATTTTCGGCATGGTCAAGGACAACCGCCACCGCACCCGTGCCCTGGTCACGCCCCAGGGCCGGGAGATTGGGATTCAAAATTACCAGGCGGTGTTCGCCCTCATTGGCCGCATCCAGGAGGAGACCCACCGCTTCGCCATCACCTACAACCGCCAGAGCCACGGCAAGAGCGTCCGGGGCTCCTCCCTGGACGAGATTCCCGGCGTGGGCGAGGCCCGCCGCACGGCCCTGCTCAAGCACTTCAAGAGCGTGCGGGCGGTGCGGGAGGCGGGGCTGGAGGAGCTGGAACAGGCGGTGCCCAAGAGCACGGCCCTGGCGGTGTACCAGTGGTTCCACCCGGAGCAGCCCTAGCGCGTTCCGCCCTGCCGGGCCAGCGGTATGCTGTCCTGGCGGGCGGGGCCCGGGGAAATATTTCCGGAAAAATAGAAATTTGTGCTTGACTTTGGGGGGAGAAACGGCTATAATAAACTACGCTGTTTGATGCAATTGAAGAGAGCCCCTGGTTCCCCTTGAGCAACTATGTGGAGATGTCGCGTAGCTGGTCGAGCGCGCACGATTGGAAATCGTGTATACCCCAAAAGGGTATCGAGAGTTCGAATCTCTCCATCTCCGC
>CATIYU010000165.1 GCA_949739085.1 uncultured Eubacteriales bacterium
CAGGATCTTTTTGAAGGTCTGGCTGATGGAGAGGACCGTGTGGGCGAACTTGTCAATGCTGTCCTCCTCCGTGCGCTGGGAGATGCCCACTCCCAGCACCTGGGGACTGAGAATCAGGATGTCCCCGCCCTCCAGGGAGGAGGTCTCCCCCCGGTCGTACCACTTGGGCGCGTCCTTGTAGCGGGGATGGTATTTGAAGATGAACTTGCCGAAGAGGGTCTCCCGGTTCCGGGTGACGGTGTGCATCCGGTGGAGGGAGACGCCGGTGCCGATGGTGGCGAAGGGGTCCCGGGTGAAATAGAGGTTGGGCATGGGGTCGATGAGAAAGGGATAACTGTCAGAGCGGAAGCTGAGGTAGTCGGAGAGCTTTCCGGTCTCAAATCCCCGGATTTCGCTCTTGCGGACGCCAGCCATCATGGTGTCCACCAACTCGCCGTCCTCCATGTCGGAGAAGTAATCCCGGAGGATCTCCCGGACCCGGTGCTTATCAATATCCGCCTCGTCCAGGAACTGCTCCACCAGCTCCTTGCGGATTTCGCTGTCCGCAATGGTCTCCTCCACCAGATCCCGGAGGTAGAGAACCTCCGCGCCGTTGTCCCGGAGGCACTGGGCAAAGGCGTCGTGCTCCGCCTGGGCTACCTTGAGGTAGGGGATGTCGTCAAACAGCAGCCGTTCCAGGTATTCCGGCATCAGGTTCTCCAGCTCCCGGCCCGGGCGGTGGAGCATCACCGTGCGCAGGCGGCCGGTCTCGGAGGTGTTGTGCAGGCCGGTTTGGGGGCGCGTCTCGATTTGCGTCGCCATAGTTGCATCACTCCTTTTCTGCCACTAGAATGTCCGGCGGCGGCAATTTCATACGCGGCGGACGGGAAAAAGACGCCGCCCCCAAAGTTGTAAACCTGTCTAAAATATGCGGTTGACAAACTTGGCGTTTTATGGTAAAGTGCTCCATGGACCTCTGGACAAGCGGACAAACGTATAAGGGAGAAACAAAATGGACATGACAACGCCAAAATTTCGTACCAAAGACATCGCCTACATAGCCGTATTTGTGGCCGTGCTGGCCGTGTGCTCCTGGATCACCGTACCTACCACAGTGCCCTTCACCCTGCAAACCCTGGGCGTATTCCTGGCGGTGGGCGTACTGGGCGGACAGCGGGGCACCCTGACGATCCTGGCCTACCTTCTGCTGGGACTGGTGGGCGCGCCGGTGTTCTCCGGATTCAGCGGCGGCATCGGGGCTTTCTTCACCCCCAGCGGCGGCTACCTGGCGGGCTTTCTGTTCTCCGCCCTGGTCATGTGGGCCTTAGAGCGGTTTTGGAGCCAGAAGCCGCTGGGCCTGCTGGCGGCCATGGCGGCGGGCCTGCTGGTCTGCTACGCCTTCGGCACCGCCTGGTTCATGGTGGTCTACCCCATGGGCGGCGAGGCGGTGAGCCTGTGGACCGCGCTGACCTGGTGCGTATTCCCCTTCCTCCTCTTCGACGGCCTGAAAATCGCCCTGGCCTTCGGCCTGTCCCTGGAACTGCGCCGCCATGTCAAGTGAGCCGGTGAAGCTGCGGCCCCACCACGGCATGTGTCTGGCCTATTTTGTGGGCCGGGGCTACAGCGAGGATTTCTCCAGCCACATGGGCCGTTTTCTGGCCGCCGCCACGCCAGATCTGCTGGTGCGGCTGACGGCGTCCACGGACGCCATCTGCGCCCAGTGCCCCAACAACTTGGACGGCCTCTGCGAGAAGCCGGAGCAGGTGGCGGGCTATGACCGGGCCGTACTGGCCCGCTGCGGCCTGGAGGAGGGCGCGGAGCTGCCCTTTGGTGTCTTCACCGCCCTGGTCCAGCGGCGGATTCTGGCCCCGGGCCTCCGGCGGGACATCTGCGGGGGGTGCCAGTGGGACGGCATCTGCTCAGTTCAGCCCAGCCGGTGGGAGGAAACAGACTGACAAAAAGGGCGGGCAGTCTCTTTGACTGCCCGCCTTTCATCGAATCCATCCTATGAATTTACGGTATACGCCGCAGTCAGGAGCAGCGCCGCCCGGCCATTTGCTTTCTGCTCCATGTTCTCCTCTCTGCCTACAGGCAGAACACCAGGTCGTCTCCATCCAACTCTTCCAATTTCTGGAAGCCGACGCGCCGGTAGAGCCGCTGGGCCCTATCATTGTCCACCTCCACGGACAGCTTGATGGGCATTTCCGGGTCCGCCGCCTTTAGGATCTGTACCGCCAGCCGGGCCGCCTGGGTCCCGTACCCCCGGCCCTGCCAGTTTCGATCCAAGTAATAGCTCCAACTATAGGCGGCCCCGTCCCCCAGCCACTTCCGAAAAACGATGAAGCCAATCCGCGTGCCGTCCGCAAGGCAGATGACGCAGGGCACGTTGTCCTCTGGCCGCAGGTAGGCCCGGCCAATGGAGAACCCCGCCGGATTGACAAACGCCTCCTGCCCCGGCCCCAGAGTGCATTCCACAGTGGCGTACCACAGGCCGCCGCCGTCCCGGATCTCCCGGATGGCGAGGTCCCCTCCCGAAAAGACCTGCTCCGGCAGACTGTGGATTTTTTCCCGAATACTCATAAAACAGCTCCCATCTCCGCTACCGCCCCACAAAGACCATCACGCTTCGAGGACGGATAGTGAAGCAGCTTCCCGACAGCTTCCTTACTGGCAGCAGCTCCTCCTCAAAGGTGTCCACCGCCAGCTCCCAGCACATGGAGGCTGGCAAGTGGGGTAGGTTGACCCGCAGCTCCTCCCAGTAGGCGTTGGAGGCCACATAGACCACCTGCGGCCCGGTGTCCCGCTCCCAGCCGGTGAAGAGGACGCCCACATACCGCTCGTGGTCCTCAAAGTGCTCGCGCCATGGCTCCACGCCGTGGAAGCTCACATCCGGCAGGCCGCATGCCCCGTCGCTGACGTTGGCCCGCAGGACCCGGTGCTCCTTGCGGAAGCGGATCATATATTGGAAGAAGGAGAAAATATCCCGGTTTTTCTCCAGGCGGCCCCAGTCCAGCCAGGAGATGGTGTTGTCCTGACAGTAGGCGTTATTGTTGCCAAACTGGGTGTTGCCGAACTCGTCCCCGGCCAGGAACATGGGGAACCCCCTGCTGCACATCAGCAGGGCGAAGGCGTTGCGGATCATCCGCCGCCGCAGGGCGTTGACGCGGGGATCGTCCGTCTCCCCCTCCACGCCGCAGTTCCAGCTGTTGTTATCGTTAGCGCCGTCGGTGTTGTTCCAGCCGTTCTGCTCGTTGTGCTTCTCGCCGTAGGTAAAGAGGTCCCAGAGGGTGAAGCCGTCGTGGCAGGTGATGAAGTTCACGGACGCGTTTTTCCGGGTCTGCGGCTCGTAGATGTCCCGAGACCCCACCAGGCGCAGCGCGGCGGCCTGCCCCATGCCCGCGTCTC
>CATIYU010000166.1 GCA_949739085.1 uncultured Eubacteriales bacterium
CATGGTGGCGATTGCCTCCACCACCCGGATCTGCCGCTCCGGCGGCAGCTGTTCGATAACCCCGGCGGCCTTGTCCGGGTCCACATAGCTGAGGACCAGGGCCATGGTCTGGGGCCGCTCGCTCTGAAGGGCGGAGAAGAGGCTCTTGACCTCCGCTTTGTTGAGGAACGCGAACTCCCGGTTCTTCAGGGACTTGGTCACCTTCTCCAGCAGGCTGATTGCCGCCTGCTGGCCGAACGCCTTCTCCAGGACGGTCTTGGCGTACTCCAGGCCGCCCTCTGTGACCGCCTTGTTGGTCATGCACGCCTGATAGAACTCCGTCAGCACCGCCTCGGTGACCTCGGCGTCCAGCATACCCAGCCGGGCCACCTCCAGGGTGAGGGCCTCCAGGTCCTCCGGCTCCATGAACTGGTAGAGCAGGGACGCCTTATCCGCCCCTAGGGACACGATAACCGCCGCCGCCTTCTGGGCGTAGGAAAGATCCGCCTTCGCGGTTGCCGTCTCAGCCATTGTCGTCCTCCCCTCTCAGCCAAGCCTTGACCATCTGAGCCGCAATTTCCGGGTTGTTCTGGGCGAACTGCCGGACCATCTTGCGCAGCTCCATGCTCTTCTCTGTGTTGATATCCATAATATCCGCGCCCGTAACCGGAGCTTCGCCGGGTGCGCCAGGTGCGCCGGGAATCACGATGTCGTCGGGCAGAGGCTCGCCGTCGGGCCCGATCAGGCCCAGCTGAGCGTCGATCGCCGCCTGCTCCTCCGCCTTCTTCTCCCTCCGCCGCTTCCGGACGTTGAGGATCACGATGAGCATAATCAGGATCACCAGCAAGATCGCGCCGGCAATAACCATCAGCGGGATCATCTCCTGAGTGAGCACAATACCGTCGGGATTGATCTCCGTGGGCTGCTCATAGAAGGGCGCGATCAGCACGGACACCCGGCTGGCCGGGTCGTCGCCGCCGATGCCTGCCCCAGTGGCCACGTGGCGGGCCAGGTCCATCTCACCGGTAGACGCGCCGTTGGGGCTGTTGGCGTTGATGGTAACGGCGACCTTCACGTCCACCACAGTTCCCGCCACTACTTCTATCTGCTCCGTGGTCTTGTTGATCTTCGCGTCATAGTTCCGGTACCATTCTCCAAGGGTACCGTCGTCCGCCGCCTGGAGGAGGTCCTCCATATAGGTGGGGATATCAAGATCGGAGTTGGTGGTGGTGCCGGGAATGCCGCCCACGGTCTCCACGCCGTCTCCGCTGACAATACCAAGGATGGTGTCGGTGCCAATGAGGCCGCTGTTCTCAGCAGACCCCTCCGGCTGGCTGAACTCCTCCGACTCCACTACCCGCCGGTTCACGTCCACGGTGCAGGTGACCTCCACCCGCACGTTATTGGGCCCGTAGATGGGGCTGAGGAGCGCCACAACCGACGTGCGGAGCTTGTTGGAGTAGTACTCCTCCAGCGCCAGCTTCATCTGGCTGTTGTCCGCCAGGTTGGCCACCGAGTCGGCAGTATATGTATTGCCGATGGTGTCGCCAATGCTCACATCGTCCAGGGCCAGGTCCCGGACGCTGTGGCTGACTATGTTGCGAATCGTTGCGGCCTGCTCGGGAGTAAGGGTAAAACCCTCCATCATGACGAGGGTGACGGACGCCTTGCTCTGGGTCTGCACATCCTCCAGCACATAGGTCTGCTCCTGTCCCGGGGTGATGTTGACATAGGCTTCCTTCACGCCGGGGAAAGTGCGGATGATGGCCCCCAGCCTCTCCTGTAGGGCGATCTGCAAATTCGTGTTCCGCTCGGAGTTGGTGGTGGTCAGGCCCGATTTCTCAAAGTATGTGTCATAGAGGTAGCCGTCCTTGGGGTAGCCCGCCTGCACCAGCCTGGCCACCATTACATCCTGCTGGTCCGCCCGGACGTAGATGGTGTCCCCCTCCAGACGGTAGTCCGTAAAGCCGTTCTCCTGCAAGTAGTCCATAATGGCGCTGGCCTCGGTACTGGAGAGGCTGGTAAAAAGCGTCGCATACTCCTGATGGCTGGAAAGGACCACCAGCGCCGCAATGATGGCTATAACGGCCACCACGGCAGCGCACAATATAATGCGCATCTTTGTGCTCATATTTTTGAAGAAGGCCTTGACCTGTTCCCAAAGCTCCTTCAGCTTCGTCGTATTCACGCAGAATCCCTCCAGCCTCTCATCTCAAATGGCGTATCCACCCTCACGGCTCTTACACGCTCATGCGGCTGAGCTCACTGTAGGCGTCCAGCGCCTTCTGCCGCATCTGGGCGAGAAGCGACACGGCAGTATTAGCCTTGTAGAGCTCCAGGCTCAGCTGGGCGGGATTATCCAGCTGGCCTGTAGCCAACTGGTACTCCGCCTTGGCCACCACGTCCTCCGCGTTGCGCACGTTCTCAATGGCGGACCGGAAGACGTCGGCAAAGAGGGAGCCGCCGGACGCCTTTACAGGCTCCGGAGTCTGAATCTTGCTGGCCGGGAACGATTCCCACAGGGGCTGGACCGGCTGAAAATTGGCATTCATGGGCAGAATCCTCCTACATTTCCATAAAAATCCGGGGCTGCGCTATTTTCCCCATAACACGGCGAACAGGGTCAGCCTAATCAAACAGCATGTCCATTGATTCGCTGACCCATATGATTCACACTTTACCGCCCGATCTCCAGACCTGCGGAGATGACGTTTTTCAGGATATTAAACGCCGTTACGTCGGCGTTGTAGGCCTGGCTGGCCGCCATGCCGTCGGTGACCTCCTTCACCAAGTCCACATTGGGCAGTTCCACGTAGCCCTCCTCGTTGGCGTCCGGGTCCGTGGGGTCGTACTTCAGCTTAAAATCGGAGTCGTCCTCGATAATCCCCGCCACCTTCACGCCAGCCGTGCGGCCGTAGCGGATATTGCTGGGCATCCGAATCCGGTCGTCGTTGACGATAGAGGAGGCGGCGGCCAAAGCGTCCCGGAAGGTGTTGCGGCCGGTCTCCGCCTGAAAGACCACGCATTTGCGCCGGTAGGCGCCGCCCTCGCCGTCCTGCGTACGGGTGGTGTTGATGTTGGTAATGTTCTCGCTGATCACATCCAGCCGCAGGTGCTGGGCCGTAATCCCGGAACCGATGATATTGATAGAACTGAGAAAAGCCATAAATTACCTCCTGTCTCCTGCCGCCCGGGTCACTTACTGGCCGCGGATAGCGGTCAGCAGCCGGCTCATGTCGCTGTTCAGCGCGCGATATACATGCTGCAATTGGAAGGAATTGCGGACCATCTCAATCTGCTGCTCCGCCATGTTGACGCCGTTGCCGTCCATCCGGGCGGTCTCGTCGTCCGCTGTATGGACCACCGGCGAAGCCGCGTTCAGGGCAGTCCGCATAGACGCCACCGGCGTCTCGCCTATGTTGGCCATCCGCAGGCTGGTGCGCAGAGCCTCTTCAAACGTGACATACTTCGCCTTATAGCCGGGTGTGTCCCCGTTGACGATATTGTCCAGCATCGCGGTCTGCTTGGCCCAGCCGAACTGCATGGAGCGCTCCAGCATGATCTGGGTATTGGAAGAGATAAAGTCGAGCATAAGCAAGCCCTCCGTCAAGCCGGAAGGAACGCGCCACTCTATTTATGATAGCACGCCTCCCGAAAAAATCAAGTTGTTTTTTTCCGCTGGTTGTCTTATTTATGAAATCTTTATACGTGCGGATAATATCCTTTCGTCATTATAATACATTTTTCGCATATGCGCAAGACAAAAGTCGAAAATTGTCAATCTTGTACATTTTCATTTGTTTACACGGGACACTTTTTGACAACACGCAAGTTTATTCGACAAAAGGTGACAGAATCTCCATTTTTTGACGGTTTCCAGCGCTTTTTCATCGCATGAAAAACACCCACAGGCTATATATGCTGCCTGTGGGCGTTCTATTCCAATTTCTGCATTTATTCCATTTTCTGACCGCCGGCCCCGCCGTCCAGGAACACATCCAGCAGGGTCAGGGGCGGCACTTCCTCGTCCGCCGCTTCGCGGTTGGCCTCCGCCGCAGTGCGGAGCTCGCTGCGGAGAATGGGTACGCTCTTGGGGGCCTGGATGGCTAGCCGCACCCGGCCCGCCTCCACGGAGAGGACCGAAATCTCAATCTCCTCCCCAATCAGCACCGACTCTCCCGCCTTGCGCTGGAGAATCAGCATACCTGTTCCTCCCCCTTTTTACGCGAAAATTCCGATAGAAGGTGGTGCATCTGATACTCCTCCGTGTCCAGGATCACCTGCACCGCCTGCCGGGTCCGGTCGTTGATCGCCACCGGACAACGCAGATTCACCGTGCTGCCGGCCACCGGGTTCCGGGCCACGCACAGAGCGTAAAAGCATAAGTCCTCGCTGCGCTCCACCCCCAGCTCCTCCAACTCCTCCTGGGAGAGGACCGGGGCGTAGTCCGGCTTTAAAAAAAAGGGATTTACCGCCACGAAAGCCAGGGCCGGCGTGGCCACGCTCTGGAAGCACAGCAGGCTCCCGGAGCTGCCTTCAAAGGGGAGCAGGAAAAACCGCTTCTCCTCCTCAAAGCCGAAGAGCCCCCTGGGAAAGTGGAGGATCTCCTCCTCCGGGCAGTCCAGCTGGCCGAAATACTTGGTTTGCAACAGCACGATTTAACCTCCAGTCAGGCTCTCACATCCACGGGCTCGTAGTTGGGGTCCGCAGACGGCGGTACGTAGATGGGGCCGCCAATATACTTGATGATGACCTCCGGCTTCTGGGTCACCGTGAACTCAATGTCACCAGGGGTAAATTCAAAACCGCCCTTATTGATCTTCCAGTCGAAATTCAGCTTATCCATCTCGTACCGGATGTTCATTTCGCCGGGGTCCCAGGTGATCTCCGGGCCCACCTTGGGGATAAAGTCCATCCCCACGCCCAGCTTCACGTCTTTCATGGCCGTCTGCTGGGCAATCTGGGTGATGACCTCCTCCCCCCACTTGGTCTTCATCATCATCTGACCCTGGTCCACATAGGTGGCGGTGGCCTCATAGGCGGCCTGCTGGCCCTTCTGGGCGTCCTGCTCCAGGCGGCGGGCCAGGGTGGGCGTCACGGAGTTGCGGGCCTCGTAGGTATCAATATTGATCCGGGTGGACCGGCTCTTAATGCTCAAGCCGCCCTGGTCCCGGGTGACCTCCATTTCGGCGGTCCCCCGGGCGTACTCCAGCTTCGCATTGGTGGTCTTCATCTCAATTTGGATTGGGACAGTTGTAATTTCAATCAGCGGTTTCATTGTGTGAGTGCGCTCCCTTCATTCCATATTTTCACGGGCGTCCATGCCCTATACACACAATTTATTAACGCATGTAGTCGATGAGGGACTGGCTCAGCAGCTGCGTACCGATCTTCAGGGCGGAGCTGTAGCAGTAGTAGGCCCAGGAGAAATCCTGGATAGCGTCGGCCAGGTCCACCTGCTCCACCTCGGCGATCTGCTCCTTGATATTGTACTCCTGGTCCTTCAGCCGGGTGCCGTTGGACTGGAGGAACTCCGCCTGGGTGTTCACGTCGCTGTAGGCCTCGTTGAACTTGTCGTGGGCCGTGTTGAACTTGCCCAGCAGCCGGTAGGCCTCCTCCCGCTCCGCCTTGGTGGCGAATTCACCCGTCTTCTCGTCGCAGTGGGAGTAGATCTCAGAGAGCCGCTTCATGATGCAGGCGATGTTCTTCGGGTCGCCGTCCTCATCTACGCCGTAGCCCAGTATGGCGATGCCCGGCAGGGCCCGGTTGAAAGCGGTAGACTGGATGAGGTCCCGGTTCCCGGTGTCCTCCAGGAAGCCCATACCCAGGTCCACGTCCTTGGTCTCGTTCATCATGGCTTCCAGCTTCGAGAGGTCCCGCTGGTCGTGGAAATACTCCAGCCACGCCTGCTCCAGGGGGTCTTTGCCCTCGTCCACCGGGGGAATATCCTTGCCCTCAATGGGCTTGCCTGTGGCCGGGTCAATCCAGTCGTACCCCAGGTCCGTCAGCTTCTGGGCGGCGGGACTCGGAACGCCGTTGACTCCGCCGTTGCGCTGGTCGTCATAGTAGGCGTACCAGGCCTTCTCCCAGGAGGTAACCAGCTTCTTGCTGTCCTCCGGCATGTCTGCGGGGGCGGTATTGGGGCCCCAATTTGCGCTGGGGTCGTTGGCCGCCAGCGAGGGATTTTTCGCGTCATCCAGCGGCGTGGTGGGGTAGCCGTCCAGATACTCCATCCAAGCGTCGTCCAGGGCGGACATCTTCTCCGGCATATCGGGCATCTTGGGGGGCTCCTCGCCGCCCGCGCCCTTAGTATAGGCGTCCATGTCCTCCAGGTACTTTTTGTAGTCCGCCACCCAGTCCGGCGTGTGGTTGAGGGGGTTGAGGCCGTCGTTGCGGTAGTAATCTACCCAGGCTTTCTCCAGGGACGTGAGGCTGCTGTCGTCCATCTTGGGGGTATCTGCGGGAATCATTTTCCCCCAATCGGGCTGTTTATCCGCAGGTGGGATGCTCCCGGCGTTGACGTTAATGCCCCGGTAGAGCAGCTTGTTGCCGCTCCAGGTAAAGGGGGCCTTCATCTCGTCGTTCCCGGCGAAGACGAAGTGGTCGCCGTACTTGGCGCCGTTCATGCCGAACACCACGGAGTCCGCGAAGTCCGAGAGCACCTTTCCCAGGGCGGTGCGGGCGCCGCCGGTGGGGTCGTCGTCCGCGCGCTTGATAGCCTCCACCACGCCGCCCTCGTTGTTGGGGCCGTTGACGATGTTGTCGTCAATGGACTTCAAGGTAATCCAGGCGGTGTTGAACCGGGTATAGGCTTCCGTATTGCTGGTACGGTAGCTCTCAGTCTGGGTCAGGGACCGGCGCAGCCGCCAGGCGTGGGTGGCCGCGGCGGGGTCCTCGGCATAGCTGTTGAAGTTGCGCTGGGTGAGCACCTTGTCGCGGGAACTGCTCAGCTGGCCTGTATTCTGCATCAGGTTGAAGCGGTAGGTGTTCATCATCATATTGGTGGTAATGCGAAAACCCATTTCAGTTACCTCCTGTTATACTATGTTATCGAATGGTTCCGTTAATCAGCTTATCCAGCATGGAGTCCAGGGTGGTCAGCAGCTGGCAGGCGGCGGAATAGGACTTCTGGAACTGCATCATGCTGGTGGCTTCCTCGTTGAGGTCCACGCCGGAGACGCTCTGGCGGTCGTTCTCCAGCTTGAGGGCCGCGAGGTCGAAGTTATCGTAGAGCTTGCCGGTAATATTGGTGTCGTCCGCCAGGGTGCCGGAGATATTGGTAAAGAACTCCTGGAAGTTGCCCCGGAAATAGAAGCTCCTGGAGTTGGAGTCCGCGTCAATATGGGTGGCGTAGAACTCCCGCTTGCCCTGGAGGCTGGAGATCATGTGCTGGATATTGTCGCCCTCAGAGGTGTGGGTAATCACCTTCTTCTGACCGTTTTCGTCAATGAAGATGTCGTTGGGCTGCACGCTCCTGAGCACCTGCACCGCGCCGGTGGCCCAGTCCTGGGACACGGAGATGTTGGCGGCGGTGATGTTGGTGGGGTCGTTGTTGTTGCCGTTGTTGCTGATGAGCACGCCACCCTTATAAAAGTCCCACTCCTCGGTAAGCTGGCCCTTCTCCCGGAGGATCTCCAGGTTCTTCTGAGCCTCCTGAATGGCCTTGGTCTGGGCCTCCATATCGGGGTTGCCGTTGGCGTCTGTGAATACATACTCCATCACGGGCTTTCCGTTGGCATCCACCATTGGGTCCCCGTTTGCATCCAACTTCTGAACCTGGTACGGCTCCACCGGGTCAATGTTGGCGTATTTCACATCGTCAATCCCCATGAAATCAGCCGGATTTGTGCTTCCAGGCGTAGCGCCGTATTTCAGCAGCGGCTCGCCGTCTTTGTCCGCGAAGTGTTTGTCTCCCACAGGCGTGCCGTCAGGATGCTTGCTGTCGTCCATTTTGTAGATCATGTCGTAAGTCAGCTCATCCTCAGCCAGGATCAGCTCGCCGGTGTTGTTGCTGACCTTCTTGGCGTACTGATTGGGCTGATTGATTTTGTTGAGCTCCCGGGCGAACTGCTGGGCCAAGTTGTCCAGGGCCTTCATGTAGTAGGGGATGCCCCGCTTTTTGTTGGCGGCGGGGTCCATCACCAGCAGCTTGCGCAGCTCCTCTGAAATCTCCTTATCCCAATTCTCGCTGCCAATGCCCAGCTCATCCGAGCTGGAGAACTCGCCCTCCTCCGTCAGCAGCTCCCGCATGGACTGGATGGCGCCATAGAGATCGGTATCCTTCAGGTCGACGCTGGAGCGGAGCTTATTGCCGTACTTGGGGTCCTTCATGTAGAAGCCCCGCTTGTCAACGAGGGGGTCCAGGTCCATGAGGTACTTGTCGTCATAGACGAAGTCGGCCAGGCCCTCGTCGTCTGTAGGCTCGCCGAAGGCGTCCAGATACTTGGGCTCGTAGCCGGGGTCGCCGGGCTTGAGCTGGTCGTTATAAGCGGGGTCTTCACGTTTGGGGTTCAGGGTGTATTCCTTCTTAATGTTGAGCTGGGTACCGTAAATGCCGTCAATGAGCTTGATGGGCTTGCCAAAGTTGCTGCTGTAGTTATACTCCGAGAGGTCGTAATTGCCGTCTGCATCGGGCTTCTTTCCGTCGGCGATCGCTTTCGCAATGGCTTCGGCCTTGCTCATAGCCGGGTCCTCGGTACCGGGAATGGTAATGGTCAGCTTTTCAATCTCCGTAAACTGGTCAACCCGCTCCATGGAGTAGGTGACGTCGATCTTAATGAGGCTGGAGAGCTCGTCGATGGCCACGTTCCGGGCGTCCCGCAGCTCCAGAGCATTGTCGCCGTAGATGGCGTGGGCGCGGATCTGCTCGTTGAGGTCCCGGATCTGGTTGAGCAGGCCGTTGACCTTGGTAACGGACTCCTCCAGATACTTCTCCTCGTTCTCAAAGACAGTTTGCAACTCTTTTGCGGCGGAGTTGAAGAGCTTTGTCAGGGTGCTGGCGGAACCGGCGACCAGCTTCTCGTAGTTCTCCACGCCGCTGTCGTCGTTCCAGCTCTCCAGCTTGCTGATGAAGTCGCCCAGCTGGTCCTCAATGACGCCGAAGCCCTCCTCGCCCCGGCCCACCTCGTCCAGAATATGGCTGATCTGCTGGAGGCCCTTGAGCTTGGCCTCCTGTGCGCCCAGGCTCGAGTTCTCGTTGCGGTAACGGATGTCCAGAAAGGGGTCGCGGAGCTGGTTGACGCTCTCGCAGAGGACGCCGTAGCCGATGTTGAGGTTAAAGGCGTTGGCGTAGCGGGCCTGGCCGGTGTTGTAGAGGGAGCACAGGTCCATTCTCTGGCGGGTGTAGCCCCGGGTATTGATGTTCGCAATATTGTTGCCCGTCACATTCAGCGACGACTGGGAGGCGTAAATCGCCAGCGTCGCGGTTGTGAACGAACTGAAGGTACCCATAACAGCCATCGTTCTATTCTCCTTACTATATCAATCAAGTTTTACCTGTTTTCTGCCGGACGGATTGGCTGTCCGCCTAGGACCGCTCCAGAGACCGGCCTCTTTTCGTTACCGTGCGGCAATCTGAAACCCGCGCGGCACCCCAGAGCGGATTGGCCGTCCGCCTAGGACTAGGCACGGAAATCGGCCTGACGGGGCTGATCCTCCTCAATGATGGGTTCCCCCTTCTGGGCCTTTTCAATGGCCCGCAGGTGGCACTCCAGGGTGTCGCGGGCCAGCTGGGACGCGCCCTGGAAGAGGGCGTAGCTCCCGCGCAGCCTCTCCGCCGCCTTTTTGGTCTCCATCTCCTGGCCCTCGGGGGCGTGATCCTCCAGTTCCCGCAGAGAGATGCTCTTCAGCCCCAGCTGGGCAAGCATTTTCTCCCGCTTCTGGTCCAGGCCCCGCAGGGACATGCTCAGCGCCTGTTCCCGCTTCATGCAGGCGTCCACGGCGTTGACGTCCCCCCGGCTGACGGAGGCTGTCTTCTCCTGCTCAATCTCCGTGAGCTGGTCCATGATGCCCGCCAGGTTCTCCAGCAGGCCCAGATAGTCGCTCCACGCCGCCATCATTCGCCCTCCTCCATGAGGAGCATCCGGGCGGCCACCTCCCTGGGAGAGACCTGGTAGGCGCCGGAGAGCACCTCCCGGCGCAGCTCCTGGATCTTCCCTGTGGTGGTCTCCGTGCGCACCTGGTAGGAGAGGCTGGACACCGCCTCCAGGAAGCTGCGTCCGTCCTCCTGCGCCTCCTGGGCGGGAGAGTAGCTGTCGTAGCGTCCGCCGGGGCGGCGGACCTGGCCCGCGCCAACAAGGCTGGAGGGGCGGGCTGTATTTTTTTGAATGGGCAAATAGCCCTCGTTACCTATTATCAACATATGTTGACCTCCCAACTATCGCGCCGGCGGACCGGCCCAATGGCATTTGCTTGGAATCTCAATACCTTTGTACTATTTCTATCGGACCGCAAATGAAAAAAATAACTTCATCTCAGAAATTTTTTGTAAAAACTCCCCGCCAGGTCGCCGGGGCCGGGAGCGCCGGGAAAAAATCTGCAAGTTTTGAAAATCACCATTGCAAGCGGCCGGTTTTTTCGATATAATATGGGCAGGAAACGCAACTACTCCGCGCCGCCGGGCGGCGGAGGCGGAATGACAAGGAGTGTTGGCATGGAAATTTTGAAAAACTGCAAGAAAGCGGAGATATTTGGCGATGACGGCGGCCTGCTGTGCGAAGCCCCGGTCTCTGCCGGCCCCATGGGCGGCATTCTGCTGACGGTCCCCCGTAATTTGGACATCAGCGCAAAAGCCTTCCGGGTCCTCTTTTATGATCCGACTTTGGGGATGCTGACCTGCCGGTGCGCCCTCTCTTCCCCCCTGCCCCTTCCGGACAACAAGCAGTCTGTCCGCTGTGATATTCTCGAGCGCATCTCCCAGGAGCAGCGCCGGGAGGATGTAAAAATCCCCGTAGAGGCCCGGGTGATGCTCCATGTCACCCACATACCCGGCGACAGCGTCCACGTCCCCGCCGCCGGCTGGCCCGCCATGGTGAGAAATATCAGCGCAGGCGGCATCTACCTCTGCACAGACCTGGTCCTCACCGAGGGCCGCAGGGTCCGGTTCGACTTCCGGGAGACTGGGGAGAACCTCAACCTCACCGCCCAGATCCTCCGGGTGGACGACATCACCGAGCGGCCCAGCCAGCCCCTGTACGGCTACGGCTGCAAGTTCGTGAACCTGCCCGGCCGCCACGAGAATCAATTGCGCAACTACGTCTTCCAGGAGGAGCGCAGGCGGCGGAGCCGGTAGGTCCCCCGGTTATTTTCCCCCAGCGTCCTCGCATATACATATTATTTATGAGGTGATTTTTTATGGTTGGCAGTATTTCCGGTCTCAACGCCTATTATAACCCCTACGCGGCGTACCGGTCCAATCCTCTCCAGCGGGGGCAGTCCCCCCAGCAACCCAATACCCAGGGCGCGCCGGAAACCCAGCGCACCGCCGGAACCTGGACCGGCCAGCGGGCCGCCTCGCCGGAGACCCCGGTCCAGCCGGTAACGCCTGTACGCGCCGTTGGGCCCGAGAAGTCCCAGCCCGCCACGCTGGGTATGTCCATCCGAATGGGCGCGGACCCGGCGGAGATGGCCGTGCGGATGCGCATCCGCCCCTACGAGGAATCCAGCGGCGTTTTCCTGGAGGGGAACGCCAAGGGCGCTTTCGCCTCCCTCCTCACCAACGCCACCCAGAACGCCAGCAGCGCCCCGGCCCAGGAGACCGGCGCCGCCGTGGAGGGCCTGGGCGCGGACAGTGCGCAGAAAGCCATGGAGGAGGGCCAGTGCGAGACCTGCGAGCAGCGCAAGTATCAGGACGGCTCTGACGACATGGGCGTCAGCTTCCAATCCCCCACCCGGGTGGACCCCGACATGGCCTCCGCCGCCGTGCGGGGCCACGAGAACGAGCATGTGGTCCGGGACCGGGCCAAGGCCGAGCAGGAGGGCCGCAAGGTGGTCAGCCAGAGCGTGACCCTCCACACGGACATCTGCCCGGAGTGCGGCAAGGTCTACACCTCCGGCGGCGAGACCCGCACCACCAGCATTGAGAAAAACGACCAGCAGGAGCAGAACGCCGCTAACCAGAACAAGCAGGAGCAGGAGCGCAAGCCCTTCTCCGTATTTGGATAAGCGCGGAATACGGCAAGAGAGCCCGGCGGATTTTTTTCCGCCGGGCTCTCTCCTGTTCAAATTTAATCCGGAAAAACAAGCCGCCCGCCGGGATGTCCCAGCAGGCGGCTTATATAATTCCATTATTTCTTGAGCGTCTCCACCCACTGGCCGTACTTCTTCAGATTGGCGTCCCGCTCCGCGGCGTCCGCGCCCTTGGTGAGAATGTACACCTTGATCTTCGGCTCTGTGCCGGAGGGCCGCACGATGATGGACGTGCCGTCCGCCAGCTCAAAGCGCAGCACGTTGGAGCCGGAGAGCTCCATGGCGGTTCTGGCCCCGGTGGCGCGGTCCACCACGCTGCCGTCCTGGTAATCCTTGAACTGGAGCACCTTCACGCCGCCGATCTCCGCCGGGGGGGCATCCCGCAGGTCCTTCATCAGCTTGGCCATGTCCGCCAGGCCGTCCAGGCCGGGCATGACCAGGTTATGGGTCTTCTCGCCGTACCAGCCGTGCTTGTTGTAGAGGGCCTGCAGGGCGTCCAGCACGGTCATGCCCTTGGCGTAGTAGTAGGCGGCCATCTCCGTCAGCAGCAAGGACGCGGTGACCGCGTCCTTGTCCCGCACGTAGTCGCCCAGCATGTAGCCGTAGCTCTCCTCATAGGAGAAGACCACCTTGCCCTCGCCGGAGCTCTCCAGGGCGTTTTTCTTCTCCGCGATGAACTTGAACCCGGTAAAGGTGTC
>CATIYU010000167.1 GCA_949739085.1 uncultured Eubacteriales bacterium
TCATTGTTAATCCTCCATGTTGAAAATCCTTTAGTAAATCATCCTTTTTTATCGGATTGGTTCGTTATATGTAAAATGCAAAATAAATATTACAACCAGTCCGACACCACTCTCGGAAATTTTGCTCCTAGTGGCCTCGCCGTACAAATTCCGTATTTTTGCCACCTTTTTGCTGTACAGTTTCCACCCTTTTTCCATAACCTCGGTTTAAAGGAAAAATTTTATTCCATCATTTTGCCGTAAATTTGCCGTACTCTTGCTGTACAAATTCCGTAAGATTTCCGTACCAACTCCATGCAATCTCGAACTTTTTTGATGCCGTCCATGAATTGGAAGGGCTGGAGGGAACGATGTAGCAAGAAGCAGCGGCGAAGCGGACCCGCGATATGGCTTGGAGCACCCTGGGAAAGCAGACACAGCTTACACGCAAAGCATATCCGGTCATCTAAAACAGATAATTTTCGACTGCAAGTCCATTTTTTCTCCCGCAGCAGAGAAATAAGGAGGAGAAAAGTGAAAAGCGTGGAATTTATCTCAACTACGGAACATGAGTCCGGCATCTAGTAGGTCGAGTACCGCGAATCCGCCACATACCAAGATATCATGGCGCAGGTGCGGCATAAATGCAAAATTAACCTGCCCGCCACGGGTAATATGAAGCACAGGCCGGTTTGGATATCTTTGATGAGGGAATAGATGTGGAGGTCCCACTTGGTTTAACAGTGGGACTTTTGGTATTGTACCGTATGATTCATTCGATACGGCATTGATCCGGACCGGCTACAACTTGGGACTGTTCCACACGGCCCATTTGCCAGCCGCCTTTTGGATGAAGGCACTCAGTTCCATCGTTCTGCTAATTATAGTCTTGAGGGTCATTAGCCTGAGAGGTAGACGCCGAGCGTCTCTATTTCCTGCCTGCAGAGAGAGAAAAGCCGGCAAGAGTGTAGAGTGGTCCTGGGCCAAGGTGTTTACAGCAACATCCAGCAACTTGATAATCTGCTCAGTAATGTTGATTACCTCCTGAAATCCGCCCAGGACGACCTGACCACCTATGAAACCCAGCTTGCCAGTGCAAAGGTAGAGGCAGAGAAGCCGTTCCTCTAGGAAGATGAGCTGAAAACAAAATCGGACCGTTTGGATGAACTGAACATTCTGCTGAACGTAGATAAGCTGGAGAATGCAATCATGGACGGGGACGCGGAGAAGGAAGTCGAAGCCCCCGCCCGTGACGGTCCTGACCGGGAGCAGTAACACCAATCGCACATTTGCCCTGCCGGTGGTCATGCGGTAATGACCGCATAAAACAGGGGACGGCTCTGGCAGTCAGCCAGCGCCGCCCCCTACATAACCTGGAACATAAAATTCATAGAAAAATGATGAAAATTTCAGTCAATCAAGTCCAGTATAAACAGTGCCGCAGCATCGTCTGACGATTGACGAAACGCGGTTATTTCGGTATAATATCAGTAACAGGAA
>CATIYU010000168.1 GCA_949739085.1 uncultured Eubacteriales bacterium
GGTCCATGCCGTTGTAGGGCCCGCCGTTTTCATTGATGACGCCGTCGTCGCCAATAACCCGTATGGTCTCCAGGTTGTGCCTGAGGCCCACCTCAAAGTCGTTGGGGTCGTGGGCGGGGGTCATTTTCACCGCGCCGGTACCAAAGCCCAGCTCCACATATTCGTCCGCCACAATAGGGATTTCCCGGTTCATAATGGGCAGGATGCAGGTCTTGCCAACTAGGTGCTTAAACCGCTCGTCCTCCGGGTTCACCGCCACGCCGGTGTCGCCCATCATGGTCTCCGGGCGGGTGGTAGCCACCACCAAGTCGCCGCTGCCGTCGGAGAGGGGGTAGCGGATATACCACAGGTGGCCGGGTTTATCCACATACTCCACCTCCGCGTCGGAGAGTGCTGTGGCGCAGTGGGGGCACCAGTTGATAATCCGGCTACCCTTGTAGATAAGGCCCTTGTCATAGAGCTCGCAGAAGGTCTCCCGGACGGCCTTGGAGCAGCCCTCGTCCATCGTGAACCGGGCCCGGTCCCAGTCGCAGGAGGCCCCCAGCTTCCGCTGCTGCTCCACAATGCGGTGGCCGTACTTGTGCTTCCAGTCCCACACCCGCTCCAAGAACTTCTCCCGGCCCAGATCGTGGCGGCTGAGCCCCTCGCTTTTGCGCAGCTCCTCCTCCACCTTGATCTGGGTGGCGATACCCGCATGGTCTGTGCCAGGCATCCACAGTGCCTCGTAGCCCTGCATTCGCTTGTAGCGGGTGAGGATGTCCTGGAGGGTGCAGTCCATGGCGTGACCCATGTGGAGCTGGCCGGTGACGTTCGGGGGCGGCATGACGATGGAGAACGGCTTCTTATCCGGATTGGGGGCGGCCTTGAAGCACCCCGCCTCCAGCCACGCCTGGTAGATCTTCCCCTCCACCTCCTGGGGCTCGTAGGTTTTTGGCAGTTCTTTTCTCATAGTAACACTCCTTCTTCGGGGCGAAAGAAAAATCCGCCCCAAGCATATTGCTCAGGGCGAATTTAAAAATCCGCGGTACCACCTGAATTCCCCTTCCGGGGCGCTCGTTGCCTCTGTAACGGGAGGACCCGCCATCCCCTACTGGTTTCAGGGCCGGGGCTCCAGGGCGACTTCCGCTCCCGCCTTCCGAGGTCTTGCACCACCCGGCCTCTCTCTGCGCTCCGGCGGCGAGCGTACTCATCCCTTTCACAGCCTTTGTACGGCAGTAGTATACCCAACCGTGCGGACTTTGTCAAGAGTGATTTAAAAAAGCGCCCCGCACCCGGCAGCCCATCTCCGCATAGACTAAGGTACCATACAAAAAGGAGGCCCGGTATGGAGCAGAACTTTCCCTTTCAGCCGCACCCGCTCCCCTACAGCTATATCGCCCTCATGCCCCATTGCGACGCCGATACCCTATACTACCACCACGACGGCTACTACGACAGCGCCGTCAGCGAGCTAAACAATCTGGCGGTGCGCCACCGGCTCACCGGCCTGACGCTGACCCAACTGATCACCGGAGATTTCGACTTACCCAAGGTCCAGCTGGACCGGCTGAAAAACGCCGCTGGAGCAGTTTACAACCACCAGCTTTACTTCGACGGCATCTCCTGCAAGGCGGGGCCGCCCCCCTTCAACCACCTGACGGAGACCATTGTTACCACCTACGGTTCCATGCAGGCGTTCCAGCAGCTTCTGGTGGAAGCAGCGGAGAGCATTATCGGCTCCGGCTGGGTCTGGCTGGTGGCGGAGGGGGACAAGGGCATCCACATCGCCACCACGGACGACAACGAGGTGGTAGCCCTGGGCTTTGTCTCCCCTCTGCTGGTGCTGGATATGTGGGAACACGCCTACATCACCCAGGAGCACTTTGACAAGGCCGCCTACGTCAACACCTGGTTTTCCCTCATCGACTGGGGCAAGGCGGAGCAGCGGTACATAGCCGCCATTGGATAGCGGCAGCGGGGCGGCGTCCCGCTTTTTCGGACACCGCCCCGCCTGGCTCAGCTCATCTTCAAAATTTCCCGCTTCAGGCGGCTGATAATCCGCTTTTCCAGCCGGGAGATGTAGGATTGGGAGATGCCCAGACGGTCCGCCACCTCCTTCTGGGTCTGCTCCCTGTGGCCGCAGAGGCCAAAGCGCATGACAATGATTTCCCGCTCCCGCTCCGAGAGCTTGCCAATGGCAGCATCCAGAAGCTGACGGTCCACGTCCGCTTCAATGGGACGCATGACGGTATCCGCGTCGGTGCCCAGCACATCGCTGAGCAGCAGCTCATTGCCGTCCCAGTCGGTATTGAGGGGTTCGTCCAGGCTCACCTCGTTGCGCTGGGAAGAGCTCTTGCGCAGGTACATTAAAATCTCATTCTCAATACACCGGCTGGCGTAGGTGGCCAGCTTGATATTTTTGTCGGTCTTGTAAGTGTTGATGGCCTTGATAAGGCCGATGGTTCCGATAGAGATGAGGTCCTCAATGTTGACCCCCGTGTTCTCAAAGCGCTTGGCGATGTACACCACCAGCCGCAGATTCCGTTCAATGAGGGTCTGGCGGACAGCCTCCTCCCCGGCGTCCAGGCGAGCCAGCAGCGCGGCCTCCTCCTCCCGGGTAAGGGGGGCGGGCAGGGTGTCGCTGCCGCCGATGTACATGATTTTCCCCGGCCGCAGCAGCCCCAGCCGGATTAAGAGACGGTAGAACCGCCACCTCCATTTACGCAGCATGTCTCTCCTCCCTTTCCCCGCCCCACAGGGCGGTACAGCCGCCTCCATCGGACACCGGCGTGGGAGATAGGGCCACAGTCAGCGGTCCCAGCCGCCTGCCGTCCAGCCGGACGCAGCCTGCCTGAAAGCACAGCAGCAGTCCCCCCTCCACTCCCACCGCCTGGTAGGGCAGCAGCCGGAACCGGCTGTCCTCCAGCGCCTCCAGACACCGGACCGCGCCGTCCGGCCCCAGCCGGGCCAGGATCTCTCGCTCCCGGTCTGTCCAGAGGGAGGCCAGGGCGGCGAAGTAGACGGTAAGTACTGGCCGCCCTGTGGCGGTGTCCGTGAGCGTGTGGCCGGTATCCAGCAGCACCGTAACCTCCGCCTGGCGGAGGCCCAGCTCCACTGTCCCCCGGCACAGCTGACCCGCCACGGCGTGGCGCGCACCGCCCCGGAACACCACGGAGAGCAGCAGGAAGCAGGTTCCCCCGGCCAGAAAAAAGATCCGCCAGTCCAGGGATTTCAGCAGCTCCAGGCCGTCGCTGCTTTGGACAAGTCTGCCAAAAGCCAGAACGGCCCCGCCCATGGTGCAGGAGAGCATAAAAAACAGCAGAAAACACCGGAGAAACATTCTCTGCCGTCCGAAGGCCAAGCGTACCAGAGCGGCGGCAATGGCCATCTGCGGCAGGAAGGCGGCGGCGGACCCCAGAACCGGCAGGGCACACGCCGCGCCATACAGGCCCCCCAAAGCGGCGGCCAGCAGCAGCCTGCGCCGCTGTAAGGGCAGGCCGGACAGGCGGGCCGTTATGTACAGGGCCGCCGCGTCGGCCAGACAGTTGAAGAAAAATACTGCATCCAAATAGACAATCATTTCGTTCCCCCTCCCGCCGGGGCGGGCGGCCTCGACAGGTTTTAGTATAGCCCTGTCCGGGGAAAAATGCTGTCGTTTCCTTGCGGCGGCGCTGCGGAAAAATTATTCCGCCCCGGCTGTGACAAGCGGGCAAAATAGCGCAGAGCAGCGCCGCCCCAGCCCGGGACGGCGCTGCCAGACAATATCAAGCTTGCGGTTTCCTGGGGTCTTTCCCCTCCTTGACCACAGCCTCGTCCTCCTCCGCCCCGGTCATCAGGGACAAAAACCGGAGACGCCGGTCCCGGATGCGGAGCATCAGGGCAAAGGCCAGCAGCAGTGGCGGACAGCACAGGAGAATCGTCTGTTCCTTCAGCTGCGGGGAGAGCACACCGCCAATGGCCGCGCCAATGAGAAAAAAGAGAATGACCACAAAATAGACCGTAGTTTTGTGGCGGCGGAGGTCGTCCTTGGTATGCCGCCAATAGTACAGGTTCTCCATGGCGCTGCGCAGGTTGCCGATACACATGGTGGTGGCGTAAGAATTGCCCTCCAGCTCCCGGAACGCCTCCACCTGCATGGCGCAAGTGAAGCTCACCAGCACGTTTGCCAGCATGTTCAGCCGTTGGGGCATCCAGCCCACCGAGAAGAGAACAACAATCTCCACCAGCAGCACCGCGTGCCGCCAGTGCATGGCAATGCCTCTGGTGTGGAACCGGGCGCGGATGACCTCCGCCATGTATACCCCCGCGGCAAAGGCCAGCAGGGGCAGCAGGTAGCGGACAGCAACATCCCAGTTGCCCAAAGCCACGTTCTGACCCATGAGGACGATGTTTCCGGTCTGGGCGTTGGCGAATACTTCCTCCCGGACATTGTAGGTGTATGCGTCCTGCAAGCCGCCGGATGCGCTGAGGAGGCAGCCCACCAGGAGGGAGTCAGATGCCTGCTTCGCGCGGTATCTCTTTTCTATGGTATCGCCTCCCCTTTATTGTGCGCAAATTCCGCAGATCAATAATCAAAAATCCTTTTTCAGTGAATTATAGGTGGGCAGCAGCTTGGGGGACACCTCACCAGAACCGGCCCCCGCCTCGTCCAGCAGCTGGTGGAACCGGTCCACATGGGCCAGGGTCAGCTTCCCTGGCTGGACGCCCCGGCTCTTCTCCGCCGCATTGCGGCCCGCGCTGCGGCCAAAGACAATGATGTCCAGGAGGCTGTTGCCCATGAGGCGGTTGCGCCCGTGGATGCCGCCCACGGCCTCCCCCGCCGCATAGAGGTTCTCCACGTCCGTCTGGCCATCCACCGTGATCTGCAAGCCGCCGTTCTGGTAGTGGAGGGTCGGATAGACCAGAATGGGGTCCACCCGGATGTCGATGCCGTACTTGCCGAACATGCGCATCATGGCGGGAATCCGCTTCTCAATGGCCCCCTTACCATGCTTGAGCTCAATCATGGGAGTATCCAGCCAGACGGCGTATCCGGCGGGGGTCTTGACGCCGTTGCCCCGGTCGGAGCACTCCCGGATAATGGAGGCGGCGGACACGTCCCGGGTCTCCAGGGGGTTCATGAACGCCTCTCCATTGGCGTTAATGAGCATGGCCCCCACGGAACGGACCTTCTCCGTCACCAACGCGCCAAAAATCTGGGCCGGGAAGGCCGCGCCGGTGGGGTGGTACTGGAGAGTATCGGCGTACAGCAGCCGGGCCCCCGCCCGGTAGCCCAGCACCAGGCCGTCGGCGGTGGCGCCGTAGTGATTGGAGGTGGGGAAGCCCTGGTAGTGGAGCCGCCCCGCGCCGCCGGTGGCCAGAATCACCGTCTTTGCCCGTGCCAGCTTCAGCTCTTTGGTCTCCATGTTCATGAGCACAGCCCCGGCGCACCGTCCATTTTCGTCCAGCACCAGCTCAATGGCCGCCGTGAAATCCACCACCGGAATCTGCCGGTTCAGAGCCTCGTCCCGGAGGGTGCGCATGATCTCCGCGCCGGAGTAGTCCTTGGCCGCGTGCATCCGCTTGCGGGAGGTACCGCCGCCGTGGGTAGTCACCATGGTTCCATCAGGGGCCTTGTCAAACTCCACCCCCAGCTCGCTGAGCCACCGAATAGCCTCCGGGGCCTCGGTGACCAGCTTTGCCAGCAGATCCTTTTGGGCCGCGAAATGCCCGCCGCCGTAGGCGTCCAGGAAGTGCTGGGCCGGGGAGTCATTGGGCTTTCCGGCGGCCTGGATGCCGCCCTCCGCCATCATGGTGTTAGCGTCGCCCATTCGGAGCTTGGTGGCCACCATCACCTTCGCACCCGCCTCATGGGCCTCAATGGCCGCGCTGGTTCCCGCGCCGCCGCCGCCCACCACCAGCACGTCCACATCGTAGTCCGGGGCGGTTAGGTCAATCCGGGCCGGGTCGATGCGGGAGCGGGCTTGGAGCAGAGCCGCCAGCTCGTGGGGCGCCTTGTCCCCTCTATTGGGACCCGCCTGGAGAACTTGGAACTGGTCCTCCCGGTAGTCCGGGTGGTAGGTTTTCAGCAGCTGGTCCTTTTCCTCCGCAGTCATACGCCGGGGGTCCAGCTTCACGTTTTCCGCCCGGGCGGCGGCCACTTTCTCCGCCGACGCCCGGATGACAGGATCAAGATACATATCCGCAGCCCTCCCTATTTCTCAATATCCCGGTTGTTGTAGAGCTCCTGCATCTCCTCCAGGGGCTTGCCCATCAGGGACTCAATGAGGGGGACGAATTTCCCCTCCCGGATCTCCGCGATGCGCTCGTCCAGATGATCGCAGTGGGGGGCCAGATACTTGCCGTTGAGCCGCCGGGCCAGCATGGCCACCTGGGGGTGGGAGATGCCTGCGGGGCACCGGGCCGAGCATACGCCGCACATCACGCAGTCAAAGGACTCCTCCGCGCACTTCTCATACTCCCCCCGCTGGGCGTAGGCGATGTACTGCATTACGTCCAGGCCCTGGGTGCAGGCTTTGGTGCAGGCGTTACAGCCCACGCAGGCGTAGATCTCCGGGTAGAGCTGCATCATGATCTGCTCTGTGGGCCGGATCTTCTCCATGTCGTAGACCTCCTTCACCAGAGGGAAGAAGGGCAGGGTTGCCACATACATATTGTCCTCCACCTTGGTGGAGCAGGCCAGGCACCCCTTCAGTTCCCGGTCCCCAGCGATGCGGTAGATGGTGGCGCAGGCCCCGCAGAAGCCGTTGCGGCACCCGCAGCCCCGGACCAGCTGGTAGCCCGCGTACTCCATGGCCTCCATGATGGTCAGGCTTTCGGGCACCTGATAGTGCTTCCCGAAGAGGTAGACGTTTACCATTTGTTCCATATATCAAGCTCCTTAATATTCGTCGGGCAGCTGGTCCAGCTGGTCCAGCCGGAACACCGGACCGTCCTTGCAGACGTACTGGCTCCCGATATTGCAGCGCCCGCACCGGCCCAGACCGCACTTCATCCGCAGTTCCAGGGTGGTGTAAATCTGGTCCCTGGGGATTCCCTGCTCCATGAGCCCCGCCAGGGTGAATTTAATCATGATAGGCGGGCCGCACATGACCACCGTCCTGCTGGTTTCAAAGCCCAGCTCCTTGACATAGTTGGGCACAAAGCCCACGTGGCCGTCCCAATCGGGCTGGGGGTTGTCGATGGTCAGGTGGACGCTTATGCCCTCCTCCCTGCTCCATTCGTCCAGAATCTCCTGGTAATCCACCAGGTCCGCCTTGCTGCGGGAACCGTAGACGACGTCCACCTTCCCGTAGCGGTCCCGGTAGTGGCGGACGTAGTTGATGACCGACCGCAGCGGGGCCAGGCCGATGCCGCCCGCCACAAACACCAGATCGCGCCCGGCAAAATCCGTGTCTACCGGGAAGCCGTTGCCGTAGGGCCCCCGCAGGGTCACCTGCGTCCCCGGCTCCATGGCGTGGAGCCACTCGGTGACACACCCGCACTTCTTGATAGAAAATTCCAGGTATTCCTCATTGGTGGGCGAGGAGGTGATGGAAAAGAGCGCCTCCCCTACCCCGGGGATAGACAGCATGGCGCACTGCCCCGGAATGTGGCGGAAGGGCTTTTTCCCGTCCAGTCCCACCACTTGGAAGGTCTTTACATCCGGCGTGTCCCGGCGAATGTCCGTTACCTGGGCCAGCATAGGAATCAGCGGGTCCTGTCTCATGGCGTCTCCTCCTTCCCCAAGGCCCCGGCGACCTTGACGATGTTCATGGAAATGGGGCACTTTTGCAAGCACCGGCCGCAACCCACACAGCCGAATTCCCCCTCATGGGTGGAGGGGTAATAGACTAATTTGTGCATGAACCGCTGACGGAACCGCTCCAACTGGGTAGGCCGGGGCTGGCCAGCGGACATAAGGGTGAAGTCGGAATACATACAGCTGTCCCAGCAGCGGAAGCGCTTGATCTCGCTGCCGGTGTTGAAGTCCTTGATATCGTAGCACTGGCAAGTAGGACAGACAAAGGTACAGGTCCCGCAACCCAGACAGCTCTCCGCCAGGGAGGCCCACTTGGGGGACCGGAAATGCTCCATCATCCGCTCCCCGCCGAAAGCGCTCCAGTCCAAGCCCTTCAGCGGCAGACGGTCAAAGACCGTTTTGTCCAGGTCTGGCCGTTCGCCCTCCTCCAGCATGGGAAGGCTCTCCAGCAGGGCTTTCCCCTTTTCCGTTTTGGCCCGGAGGTAAAGATATGCTTCAGATGAATCTTCCGTTACCAGGCCGCCGCTTTGGGATTCAGAGCGCATGGACTGTCCGCCCAGGACCCAGCAGGAGACGTCCCCCGCCGGGTCTGTGGGGTCGATGCCCAAGGCGGTACAGAAACAGGTCTCCTCCGGCTCCGTGCAGGCCAAAGTGACCACGGTCCCATTCTCCCGGCGGGTCTTGTAGTAGGTGTCCTCCGGCTCCGCCAGGAACACTTTGTCCAGGATATCGAAGCTCCGGCAGTCGCAGGCGCACACGCCGAAGAGCACAAAGTGCTCCCCCGGATCTCGGCTCTCAATGACCTCAATCTGCTTGCCCGTGACCTTGAAGCCCACCAGATTTTCCACCTGGGGGAAGAACAGGTCCTTGGCGCTGCGGCTGGTGTTAAGGGCCGCCGTCAGCTCCAGGCCCTCCCGCCAGGGGGTAAAGGCCGCCGTCCCGGCGTCCCCGGCGGGGATGTACAGCTTCTGCCCCGCCGCGATGGCGGCAAAAAAGGCGTTCAGCTGGGAGAGTGGCAGTTTTTTCACGGATTTGTCCCCCTTTCGTGGACCACGGACGGCTCTGGGTCGTCCGCCTGGAAATTCACCAGGGGCGGGCGGGAATCCATGTCCGCCCCGGCCTGATAGGGGCCATAGAGCTCGTTGATGTCCTTGATAAACTTCCGGTTCAACAGGTGCAGCGGGATATGCTGGGGGCAGACCCGGGAGCACTCGCCGCAGTCGGTGCAGCGCCCCGCCACATGGAATGCCCGGATGATGTGGAACAAGTTCTCCTCAAAACTGCTGGCCGGAGCCTTGTTTTCGGCGCCGGAGGCGGGGTTCTCAAACACGCACTTCTCGCAGGAGCAGGCGGGGCATACATTCCGGCAGGCGTTGCAGCGGATGCACCGGCTCAGTTCCCTCCGCCAGAAGGCAAACCGCTCCTCCGCCGTCATGGCCTCCAGCTCCGCCACCTGGTCAAACCGGGCGGATTCCAGCTCCTCGCCCTGCCCGCCAATGAGCCCGTCACAGTCCAGAAGCTTTTTGCTCTTGCAGACCCGGCAGCGCTCCGAGAGGGCCGCCGCCCGGTCCAGGATTTTTTCGCCGTAGAGGGTGCGCAGCAGGAGGCTGTCTCCCTGGTCCTCCACTCCCAGGACGCCCTTGACGCCCATGGCCCGGATGGAATCCATATCGCACATGCCGCCACACTGAACACCCACAGCATACACGTTTTCCCGGTTAATCCGGTGCTCCTTCTGGAGCTGCTGAAAGGAATAGGTGTCGCAGGGCTTCAGAAACGCCCCTACCCTGCCGCCCTTGCGGCTCTCCGCGATCAGGTACTTGGAGAGGTTCGCGCCGCAGAAGGGGCCAAATACAAACTCCCCCTCAATCTCCTCCCGGCTCTCAAACACCGCCGGGGTCACGTCGTAGAAGAACTCCCCCGCCTTCCAGCCCAAGACCCGGCTGCACGCGCCGCTCTCCAGCAGCTCCACGGCTTTCGCCTTTATTCGCTCTTGCATCGCAGGTCCTCCAATCTCCTGTTCTCCCCCAGTCGGGCCACGGTCTCCACGAACTCGTTCATGGTCTGGGCAAACTTGGCCCCTTCGGCGGCGGAGACCCACTCCACCCGGGTCCGTTCCCGCTCAATGCCCAGGTAGTCCAGCATGGAGAAGAGCAGAGTCATCCTCCGCCGGGCGTAGTAATTGCCTGTGGTGTAGTGGCAGTCGCCGGGGTGACAGCCGCATAGGATCACCCCGTCCGCCCCCCGCTGGAAGGCCCGCAGAATAAAAAGCGGGTTCAGCCGGCAGGAGCAGGGGATCCGGATAATCTTCACATCAGCGGGATATTGCAGGCGGTTCGTTCCCGCCAAGTCCGCCCCCGCATAGGAGCACCAGTTGCAGCAGAAAGCCACAATGGTGGGCCTGAATTCCTGATTTACTTGCATATGGCGTCCACCTCCGATAGGATTTGGGCGTTGGAGAATCCTGCCAGGTCCATGGCCCCTGACGGGCAGGCCACCGTACAAGCGCCGCAGCCCTGGCACACCGCCGGATTCACCTGGGCCACCCGGCGCAGCAACGTGGTCCGGTTGGGGCCCCGGAACTCCTTGTCTATGTAGGTGATGGCCCCGTAGGGACAGACCTTCTCGCAAGCCGAGCAGCCGTTGCACATCAGCTCGTTGCTGCTGGCCACACAGGGATTGCAGGTAAGGTGGTCTTTACTGAGCAGGCCGATGACCTTCGCCGCCGCCGCGCCCGCCTGAGCCACCGTCTCCGGGATGTCCTTTGGCCCCTGGCAGACCCCAGAGAGGAACACGCCCGCCGTGGGGCTTTCCACAGGCCGCAGCTTGGGGTGGGCCTCGGTGAAGAAGTCGTTGGTATCCATGGAGGCGGTGAGCATAGTGGCCAGGGGCCTGGCGCTCTTGTCCGGCTCAATGGCCGCGGCCAGCACCACCATATCCGCGTCGATGTGGAGCTGCCGCCCGCCCAGCAGGTCAGATGCCTGGACCTTCAGCTTCCCGTTCTCCGGGACCACCTTGCCCACCATGCCCTTGACATAGTGGACGCCGTAGTCCTCCACCGCCCGGCGGTAGAACTCGTCAAAGTTTTTCCCCGGGGTCCGCACGTCGATGTAAAAGACGTACACCTCCGTATCCGGGTACTTCTCCCGGGTGAGCATGGCGTGCTTGGCGGTATACATGCAGCAGATCTTGGAGCAGTAGGGCTTGCCCTTCTCTCCGCCGTCGCACCGGGAACCCACGCACTGGACAAACACCAGGGTGTGGGGGTGCTTCCCGTCGGAGGGACGCAGCAGCGTGCCGCCAGTGGGACCCGCGGCGTTCATCAGCCGCTCGAACTCCAGACTGGTCACCACGTCCGGACTCTGCTGATAGGCGAACTCACCGAATTTCTCCATGGAGATCGGCTCCAA
>CATIYU010000169.1 GCA_949739085.1 uncultured Eubacteriales bacterium
CGAACGCCACCTCGCCCCCGGCCTTCTGGGCTTGGGCCACGATGTGGAGGGCCAGGGTGGTTTTGCCGGAGGACTCGGGGCCGTAGATCTCCACAATGCGCCCCTTGGGCACGCCGCCGATGCCCAGCGCCAGGTCCAGGGCCAGGGAGCCGGTGGAGATGGCCTCCACGTTCAGCTGGTTCATGTGGTCCCCCAGGCGCATGATGGAGCCCTTGCCGTACATCTTCTCGATGTTTTTCATGGCGGTCTGAATCGCCTCTTTCTTGTCGCTGGCGATGGTAGCGGTTTTGGTCAGTTTTTTGTCTTTTTCAGCCATGGTGAATTCTCCTTACTCTGTAAGTTCTTGTAAACTGGCGGGCGCGGGGCTCTGCCCGTCCCCTGGGCGCGTATCAGCTCCCCCTTTACAAGACCAGTATAGCACATTTGCGGTCCGGTTGTCCGGACACTAAACCTCCGCCAACCCGGTTCCGTAGACAACCCGGGGAATCCCCTGGGTGTCGGGGACCACATTGACGTCTCCAAACCCCGCCGCCCGCATGACGCGCAGCACGGTGTCCGCCTGGCCCGCGCCCACCTCGAAGTACAGCCGCCCACCGGCGGCCAGCACGGATTTCCAGTTTTGGGAGATGGCGGTGTAGAAGTCATAGCCGTCCTCTCCGCCGCAGAGGGCCAGGTAGGGTTCAAAATTCTTTACAGAGATGTCCAGCTTCTCAATGTCCGCCCGGGGGATGTAGGGCGGGTTGCAGACGATGCACTGGAACTCCCCCAGGGAGGGCGGGGGCGGCTCCAGGGCGTCCATGGCCATGACGGACGCCTGGGCGGTGAGGCCGCAGCGGCGTATATTCTGGCGGCACACCCGCGCCGCCGGTTCGGATACCTCCCCCAGCAGCACCCGGCACTCCGGCGCGTTGGCGGCCACGGCCAGCCCCACGCACCCGCTCCCGGCGCAGAGGTCCAGCACACGGCACCGGCCCAGGCCCTGGACGTACCGGATGGCCTCCCCGGCCAGCACCTCGGTGTCCACTCTGGGAATCAGCACCGCCTCGGACACGTCCAGGGTCAGCCCGTAAAATTCCCACTCCCCCACCAGGTACGCCACCGGCTCCCCGTGGAGGTGCCGCTCCAGCAAATCGCGGACCGCCCGTTCCACCTCCGGCGGCACGTAGAGCGGGGCGTCCCGGTAGAATTCCTCCCGGCTTTTGCAGCTGCCGCAGCAGACCAGCTCCCGGGCCTCCAGGTTCGCGCCGGGGTACCCTGCCTGCCGCAGCTGGCGGCGGATGTCCAGATAGAGGTTGTTGTAGGTTATCATTGGCTAAGCCTCCTTATTGCCAGCGGGCCGCCGCCTACCAGGCGTCCTTCCCCTCCTCCGCCGGAATGACCCGCTTCATGGCCTCAATGGCCACCTCAATCATGGAGTCGTCCGGCTCAAAGGTGGTGAAGTTCTGCATCCACAGCCCGGGTCTCGCCAGGAAATTGGTCACCGGGTTGTCGTGCCCGCCCACGTAGCGGTTGAACTCGTAGGTGATGCCCACCACCAGCGGCAGCAGCAGCAGCTGGATGAGCATCCGCAGAAATACGTTCCCCACAGGGAACAGCGCGAACACCACCGTGTTTACCAGAATCGCCACAATGATCACCACCAGCAGGAAGCTGGTGCCGCAGCGGGGGGGGAGCTTGGGCTGGACCCGCACGTTCTCCACTGTCAGCTCCAGCCGCTTCTCGTAGCAGAAAATGGTCTTGTGCTCCGCCCCGTGGTAGGAGAAGGTCCGCCGGATGTCCTTCATCCGGGACACGGCCATGAGGTAGGTCATAAAGATGGCGACGCGCAGGACGGCGTCCGCCAGGTTGCGGAGGAGGACGCTGTCCGTCACCCGCTCCACGAAGCTGGCCAGGAAGGTGGGCAGCAGCATGAAAAGGCCGATGGAGAAACACACCGCCAGCACTACCGAACAGGCAATCACCGCCTTTTCCATCTTCTCGTTGCCCATCTTTTCGTCCAGCCACTTTTCAAACCGGGAGGGCTCTCCGGCCTCCTCCGGGTAGTAGTCCGCGGAGAACATGAGGGCCTTTACGCCCTTGAACATGCTGTCCAGGAACGTCACGCTTCCCCGGACCAGGGGCAGGCCCAGAATGGGATACCGGTCCCGGATGAGCCGCAGC
>CATIYU010000170.1 GCA_949739085.1 uncultured Eubacteriales bacterium
AGGGCCCCCGGGAGCTGGTATACGCCGTGGCGGGCCGGCTGCGGGAGCTGCCGCCGGTGGCGGTCTACGCGCCGGAGTATGTCAAGCGCCCGCCAAAGCTGGACGTCAGCCAGCCCCTGGACATCACCGTGGAGGACAACGTCTACCTTATCGAGGGCCCCTGGCTCCAGCGGCTTATCTCCAACACCAACTTTGGCGACCACGAGAGCCGCATGTGGTTCGATAAAATGCTGCGGGAGAGCGGCCTCTTCGACCGCCTGGAGGCCATGGGCATCCGGGACGGGGACCTGGTGTCCATGTACAATCTGGAGTTTGAGTACCAGCGCTAGAGCGCCCGGCCCCGGGGGAGAGTGGAATATTTTTGCAAATTTTGGAGGAATCTTTACTTGACATTTTCCGCACAGGGTGGTATCCTTACCCTATGCTAAAAATGTACAAATTGGTCACCGCCGGATGTTCTCCCCTGTCCGGGCCCTCCGGCGGTTTTCAGTATTTGCACAGGAAACTACTTTTAGGAGGCAATATAATATGAACACTGGCACTGTAAAATGGTTCAACGCGGAGAAGGGGTACGGCTTTATCTCCAACGACGATGGAAGCGGCGATGTATTCGTCCACTTCTCCGCGATCCAGGGCACCGGCTACCGCACCCTCACCGAGGGCCAGAAGGTCACCTATGAGGTGGAGCCCGACCCCAAAAACAGCGAAAAGCTCCGGGCGGTCAACGTCAACGCGGTGTGATTGGCTGTATTAAAGAACAAAATGCGTCCCTCTGTGGAAGAGGGGCGCATTTCCATTTTCTGTCCACGGCGGTTTACCGGACCTGTCCGGCAAACCTTCAATTTTCCGCCGGAGCGCCGGTCTCCCTGTCCAGGGCCCGCTGGAGGTGTTCCTTGATCTTCTGGAACGTCTCCCGACTCAGGTCGTGCTCCACCTTGCAGGCGTCGTGGGCGGCCACCTCCGGGCTGACCCCCAGATAGACAAAAAGGTCTGTCAGGGTCCGGTGGCGCTCATAGATGGTCCCGGCGATCTCCTCCCCAGCGGGCAGCAGCTTAATGTGGCCGTCCTCATCCATCTCAATGTAGCCGCTCTGGCGCAGCTTCTTCATGGCCACACTGACGCTGGGCTTGGAGAAGCTCAGCTCATTGGCCACGTCAATGGAGCGGACCGTTCCCCGCCGCTCCCGGATCATTAAAATTGCCTCCAGATAGTCCTCCGCCGATTCATAAACGCGCATACAATCACCAATCCTCCTCCGCAGCGTACTCCAAACTTAATCCGTGTAGCCATACATCCCCCGGACAGAGACCTCCCCCGTGCGCACGACGGTCTCACTTCCGCCAGGCAGGCGGACGACCAAGCCAAACTGATTGTCCACATCCAGGGCCAGGGCCTCTGTCTGCATCTGGGGACCCATCAGCCGCACCTGCTTGCCCAGCGTCACGCAGTCCCGGCGGTAGGCGTCCAGCCAGCTGTCCTGCCGGACTCCTAGGCTCTCCGCCAGCCGGGAGAACTCCCCGATCATGGCGGCGGCCAGGGCGGGGCGGGATACCGGGTGGCCCTCCAGGGCCAGGGAAGTGGCAATCTCCGCCACCTCCGGGCCAAAGTCCTCCCGGTGGTGGCTCACATTGACCCCCGCTCCAATGACTAAGGACTCCGCCATCCCCGTCTCCCCCTCCACAGAGAGCTCCGTGAGAATCCCGCAGAGTTTTTTGCCGTTCAGCACCAGGTCGTTGGTCCACTTAATGCCCGGCCGGACCCCCGCCGCGCGCTCCACCGCGTTGCAGACAGCCACCGCGGCCATGCCCGTCGCGCCCAACAGCGCCGAGGGCGGCAAATGGGGGCGCAGCAGCACGGACAGATAGACGCCCCGGTCCGGGGGGGAGACGAAGCTCCTGTTGATGCGTCCCCGGCCCGCCGTCTGGTAGTTGGCCACGGCCACAGTGCCGTGGACCGCCCCCCGCAGGGCCTCCCGCTTTAAATAGGAGTTGGTAGAATCAATTTTCTCCAGGCACCGCAGGTCCGGGCAGACTGTTCCGCCGGGCAGAAGCCGACGGATTTCCCGCTCCACTAGGGCGTCCGGCGCGCCGGTCAGCCGGTAGCCCATCCCTGTGCGGGCCTCTATAATGTACCCGTCCCTCCGCAAGCTGTCCACTGCCTTCCAAATTGCCGCCCGGCTGACGCCCAGACGGGCGCTGAGCTCCTGCCCGGAGGCGAAGGCTCCGGGGCGTTCATGCAGCAGTTCGTAGACACGCTCTTTGCTCATCTCGATCCCCCTTTCTTTTGCTAGTAATGTTTAGTATACCAGTTTCCCGCCGGTTTGTAAACCATTATGCCGCATTTTATGTGTCAGTGTTGGGGTTATTCTGTCAATTCCCCCAGAAAAAGTGGGGAAAACATGCCATTTTTCGGTGAAGAAAAGTAGGCGGTTCTTGCGGCCTCCACCCTCTGGCAGAAGGACTGCGGGGCCGGATGTTTAAGCATTTTTTTCGGCACTTTTCCCCATTCTCGCCAGGAAATCAGGCAAAAGAGGCCGTCTCAAAACAGCCGCCGGACGGCGGACCGCCGCACTCTGCGCCTAAACCCTCGCTTGGAGGAAAAAGCGGCGGGGAGCTGTAGTTTTTTTCTATTTTTTGTCCATAATATGAATATTCAGGTGGTTGTAGGTCATGGTGACGCCGTCCTCCTCAAAGGCCTGGCGCAGGTCCTCCAGCACGCCGTTGTAGGCGTCCCAGAAGTGCTCCGTCTTCGCCCAAAACCGGACCCGGTACTCCACGGCGCTCTCTCCATAGGCCGCCACCACCACCTGGGGGGCGGGGTCCGGCAGGATGTTTTCCGCCCGGGACACCGCCTTCAGGCAGGCGGTGCGCACCGTCTCCGCACTGTCGCCGTAGGAGGCGCAGACGCTCAGCTCCGCCCGGCGCATCCCCCGGACGGTGTAGTTGACGATTTTCCCCTCCGAGAGCTTGCTGTTGGGCAGCATCACCCGCTGTCCGGCAAAGGTGTCCAACTTGGTGTGGGTAAGGGTGATCTCCGCCACCTCCCCCTCCGCGTCCTCTGCGGCCACGTAGTCCCCCAGGGCGAAGGGCTTGGCCAGCAGGAGCTCAATGCCCGCCGCCACGTTGGAAAGGATGTCCTGCACCGCCAGGGACACCGCCAACCCAAACACGCTCACGAGGGCGATGAGGCTGGTGACATCAATGCCCAGGCTCCCGGCGAAGACCAGCGCCGCGAACAGGTACAGCGCCGTTTTCACGCCCTTAAGGATGTACCCCCGCATCCGCCCGTCCACGCTGGTCCGGCCCAGCAGCCTCCCCGCCAGGGCCATCACCAGACGGATCGCCGCCAGGCACGCCAGCAGAAGCGCCAGGGAGGAGAGGACCTTCCCCATAGTCAGCGAGCCCCAGCTAGCCCGCAGGAACTCCCCCAGCAGGGAGGACGTATCCACACTTCCTTCCATTTTCAACCGTTCCCTTTCTCAAAGAATGTTTTTCAGCATACCACATTTCCCGGGCTTTGAGAAGCGGGTATCTCCGTTTTTTGGATGCAATAGGAAAAAATTGCCAAACCGCCCCGGCGCATTTCGTCATGTTCTACAAAAAAATCAAAAATATAGCGGTTGGTCTTTCCTTTTGTGTCAAAATCGTGTAAAATACAGTTACCCAGCAGGGGCGTCCGCTCCTGTGTCATCCATTTTTAGGAGGAGGAATCGTAATGGACAAGTTCTTCAAGATCACCGAGCGGGGCAGCAGCGTCCGCACGGAGATCGTAGGCGGCATCACCACGTTTTTCGCCATGGCCTACATTATCTTCGTCAACCCCGGCCTGCTCTCGGCCACAGGCATGGACTTCAACGGCGTCATGCTGGCCACCTGCATCAGCGCGGCCATTGGCTGTCTTCTGACCGCCCTGCTGGCCAACGCCCCCTTTGCCCAGGCCCCCGGTATGGGCCTCAACGCGTTTTTCACCTACACCGTGTGCTTTGGCATGGGCTACACCTGGCAGGAGGCTTTGGCCATCGTGCTCCTCAGCGGCGCACTGTTCCTCATCATCGCCGTGAGTCCCCTGCGCAGCAAGATCATTTCTTCCATCCCGGCGTTCCTCAAGAGCGCCATCTCCGCTGGTATCGGCCTCTTTATCGCTTTCATCGGCCTTCTGAACGTGAAGCTGGTGGGCTTTGGCGGCGGCGTGCCCGCCCTCCAGTTCCTGGTTCCCAAGCTGGATGAGAGCGGCGCGGCCGTCGTGGACGCTGCGGGCAATGCGGTCATGACCGCCAATACCGCAGGCATCCTCTGCATCATCGGCCTGCTCATCACCGCTATCCTCATGTGCTACAAGGTGAAGGGCGCTATCGTCATCGGCATCGTCGTCACCACCGTCATCGGCTTCCCCATGGGCCAGACCCAGCTGCCTGACGCTTTTACCCTGAACGCTTTCAAGACCTTTGGCGACGTGGCCTTCAAGATGGACTTCGGCGGCCTCATGGCCAAGGGCCTCGTGCCCCTCATCACCGCCGTCATCAGCTTCGCCCTGGTGGACTGCTTTGACACCGTGGGCACCCTCATCGGCACCGCCACAAACGCCGGCATGACTGACCGCCACGGGAACCTCCCCGGCGGCGACCGGGCCCTCATCGCTGACGCTATCGCCACCTGCTGCGGCGCCTGCCTGGGTACCTCCACCGTCACCACCTTCGTGGAGTCCTCCACCGGCATCTCCGAGGGCGCGCGCACCGGACTCAGCTCCATCGTGGTGGGCGTGCTGTTCCTGCTGGCCTGCCTGCTGGCTCCTGTGGCGGGAATCATTCCCTCCGCCGCCACCGCTCCCGCGCTGATTATCGTCGGCGTGCTGATGATTAAGGGCGCTACCGATGTCAACTGGGGCGATTTCGAGGAGGCCTGCCCCGCTTTCCTGACCATCGCCATGATG
>CATIYU010000171.1 GCA_949739085.1 uncultured Eubacteriales bacterium
CTGGTGCATGTGGTCCACGAAGAACATGAAGTCCTCGGGGGTGCCGTAGCGGGAGGTGGGGGCGTAGTAGCCGGTGCACTGGTAGCCCCAGCTGGGGTCGTAGGGGTACTCGGTGATGGGCAGCAGCTCAATATAGTTGAAGCCCATCTCCTTGACGTAGGCGGCCAACTCCCTGGCTAGCTCGCGGTAGCCCATGAACTCGCCGTTCTGGCCCCGCCGCCAGGAGCCCAGGTGGACCTCGTAGATATTCAGCGGCGCGTTGTAGACCTGGTGGCCGTGGCGGTAGTCCAGCCAGGCGGCGTCGCCCCACTGGTAGCCGCCCAGGGTGTAGAGCTTGCTGGAGTTGCCGGGCCGGGTCTCGGCGTGGAAAGCGTAGGGGTCAGCCTTGAAGCGGAGCTTGCCGTCCGCGCCGGTGACGGCGAATTTGTAGGCGTCGTAGAGCCGTCCGCCGGGCATAAAGCACTCCCAGATGCCGCTGGTAATTTTTTTCATGGGGTGGGCGCTTGCGTCCCAGAAATTGAAATCACCCACCACGGAGACGGCCTGGGCCCGGGGTGCCCACACGCGGAACATGTAGCCGTCGATTCCGTCGCGGGTGACGGCGTGGGCTCCCATGTACTCGTAGGCGCTGATCGCCGTTCCCTCGTGAAAAAGGTAAGTGTTCAATTCATCTGCTTCTCTGTAAAGCATAACGTTCCTCCGTAGATTGGCCGCTGATGGGTGTAAATGCGGCTGTATTGTTCTTTATTATACCCCACTTGTCTACCCAGCGTCAAGGCGGGGGTAATTAGTTTCTACACGGCAAAAAGCACAAAAAATCTTAGCGAATCATGTGGTTTTTACCAAAATTTTACGTTTACGATCTCCTGCCTCCGGCAATTTTCTCTATATCCCGCCGGTTTCTCCAGATTTGCCCTGCGGAACCGGCCCAGCCCGCATTTTTTTGCAGAAAAAGGTGTTTACTTTCATGTGTTGAAGTGCTAAAATACCATCATGATTACTGATGAGGAGGACGATCTGATGGCTAGGATCGCGAAGAAGCAGAAAAGTGACGGTTTATACCAAGCCATCCTGACGCTGAAAACGGAGGAGGAGGTCTACAACTTTTTCCAGGACCTGTGCACGGTTACGGAGCTGCGGGCCATGGAACAGCGCTTCGAGGTGGCCGCCCTGCTCAAGCGGGGGATGATCTACAACGAGATTCTGGTAAAAACCGGGGCCTCCAGCGCCACCATCAGCCGGGTGAACCGCTCCCTGACCTACGGCTGCGGGGGCTACCAGACCTACTTTGACCGCCAGGCGGAGGGGGCGGAATGAGCGCCTACGAGGCCCTGGCGGCGGTCTATGACGCGCTGACCGGGGATGTGGGCTACGAGCGCCGGGCGGACTACCTGGAACGGCTCTTCCAGAAGAGCCGGATTCCCGTCCGCACGGTGCTGGACCTGGCCTGCGGCACCGGCTCCATGACCGCCCTGCTGGTGGAACGGGGCTATGAGCTCATCGCGGTGGACGCCAGCCCCGACATGCTGGCCGCCGCCCGGGAGAAGGCGGCGGGGCTGGCCGGGGAGCCGCCGGTGTTCCTCAACCAGTCCATGCCCGCGCTGGATCTGTACGGCACAGTGGACGCCGCCGTCTGCTGCCTGGACAGCCTCAACTATCTTCCCAGCCCCAGGGAGGTGCAGAAAACCTTCCAGCGGCTGCACCTGTTCATCGCACCCGGCGGGCTGCTGGTGTTCGACATCAACAGCGCCGCCTACCTGCGGGGCCTGGACGGCCAGGTGTTCCTGGACGAGAAGGAGGACGTCTACTGCGTCTGGCGGGCGGCGTTTGAGAAGCGGAGCCAGACCTGCTCCTACTGGATGGACATTTTCACCCGCCGGGAGGACGGCGCCTGGGCCCGGGCTGGGGAGGAGCACCGCCAGCGGGCCTACGAGGTGGAGGAGCTGCGCGCCTGGCTGCTGGAGGCGGGTTTCAACCGCATCCGCACCTACGGCGACTGCCGCATGTCCGGGCCCCGGGAGGGGGAGCAGCGCATCTATTTTTCCGCGATCCGGGGGAAATAATCTCCGGCGTTCCAGAGGAAAATCCAGGGATTCAGGAGGCTTTATGCAGTACCGCAAGGATAAAAAGGGACGGGAGATCTCCGCGCTGGGCTTTGGCTGTATGCGCTTTACCAGGACCGGAGGCGGCGTCAATCTGGACAAGGCGGAGCGGGAGGTCCTGGCCGCCATTGAGGGCGGCGTGAACTACTTTGATACCGCCTACGTCTACCCCGGCAACGAGGCGGCGGTGGGAGAGATTCTCCAGCGCACCCGCTGCCGGGGCAAGGGCTATCTGGGCACCAAGCTGCCCCACTATCTGATAAAATCCATGGACGGCGTGGAAAAAATCTTCCGGGAGGAGCTCCGCCGCCTGCGGACGGACCACGTGGACTACTATCTCATGCACATGCTCACGGACACCGCTACCTGGGATAGGCTGCGGGCGCTGGGCCTGGAGGAGTGGATCCGGACAAAGCTGGCCTCGGGGGAGATCCGCAACATCGGCTTCTCCTACCACGGCAGCACCCATATGTTCCAGCGGCTGGTGGACGCCTATGACTGGGACTTCTGCCAGATTCAATATAATTACATGGACGAGACCTCCCAGGCCGGTGTGGAGGGCCTGCGCTATGCCCACGCCAAGGGCCTGCCAGTTGTCATCATGGAGCCCCTCCGGGGTGGGAGGCTGGTGGACCTGCTGCCGGAGGCCGCCAAGTCGCTGATCCGGCGCTCTGCGGTGACCCCGGCGGAGCTGGCCCTCCGCTGGCTCTACGACCAGCCGGAGGTCACCTGCGTGCTCTCCGGGATGAACTCCCTGGACATGGTCCGGGAGAATGTGGAGACCGCCTCCCGCGCCCTGCCGGGGTGCCTGACGGAGGCGGAACGGGAACTGGTGGAGCAGGTGCGGGCGGAGATCCAGCGGACCGTAAAGGTGGGCTGCACGGGCTGCGGCTACTGCATGCCCTGCCCCAAGGGGGTGGATATCCCCGGCGCCTTCCGGTGCTACAACGCCATGTACGCCGAGAGGAAGGGCTCCGCCCGGCGGGAGTATTTGCAGTGCACCGCTTTTCGCCGGGATACCGCCAGCGCGTCCCAGTGCGTCCAGTGCGGGCGGTGCGAGAGCCGCTGCCCCCAGCATATCGAGATCCGCCGGGAACTGCGGAACGCCGCCCGGGAGCTGGAGACCGCGCCCTACAAGGTTCTTAAATCAGCCATAAAGTGGTTCAAGCTCTGGTAGCCGCGCCGGGAGAGGCGGGGCCTGAAACATAAAAACGTCCGGAGGCGGTGTCCGTCCTCCGGGCGTTTCTATGTTTCCACTATTTCTTGTACCGCTTGACCAGGGCCATAAAGTCTTCCTGCCGGACCAGCAGCATCAGCAGCACATACAGCGCCGCCGCCCCCGCCCCCAAGCCAAGGCACTTGACTACCAGCAGAATTTTCCCCTCCAGGCCCGTCAGCACAAGGCCCTTGGCGTACCACAGCATCCCGCCGGTGGCCAGAGCGGCCCCTATGCATTTGAGGAGAGGGGCTACGCGGATCTCCCCAGCCCTCCACAGGAAGAACACCGCCATTACCACGCCGCCAGCGGTGATGGAGGCCGCCGTGGCGGCGGCCAGCCCCGCCCCGCCCCACCGGGGGCCCATGAGCCGGTTCAAGCCCCAGTTGCAGGCCAGAATCCCCGCGTTGACCAGCAGGGGCGTCAGGGTTTTTTCCATGGTATAGTACGCCTTGCTCAGCAGGTCCAGGGCGCAGAAGCCCGCCATGGAGAGGGCGTAGATGGTGAAGATCGCGCCGGTGGAGGCGGTAGAGTCCGCGCCGAAGTTGCCGCCCTCAAAGAGCACCTGGACGATGGGCGTGCCAAAGGCCGCCAGCACGGCGGAAATGGGCAGAATCAGCAGCAGGGTGCTCCGCAGCACCCCCCAGATATACCGCAGGTACTGCTTGTGGCTCCCGGCGGCATACTCCTGGCTGAACTTGGGGAAGAGCACTGTGCTGATGCTGTAGATCAGGGTGGTGGTCAGGGGAGTGAAGAGCTTGTCCGCGTAGTAGAACGCGCTCACGGGACTGCCGTCCAGCTGGGCGGTCATGGCGGAATCCTGCAAGTAGCAGAAGAGGAAGATGGAGGTGGTCAGCACCGTCACCACCGCTGTGCGGAAGAAGGTCTTGACGTAGTCCGCCCGCAGGTCCAGCCTCGGTCGGGGGAGGCAGCGCTCCTTCACCATGTAGGGGACCGTCATGCCCAGCTGGAGCAGCCACGCCAGGGCCACCGCCGCCACATAGCCCTCCACCCCCAGCTTCCCGGCAAAGAGCCCCAGGAAGAGGATCAGGGCCAGATTGTAGGGGATGGACATGCTGCCCTGCAAAACGAAGTGCTCCAGGGACTGGAACA
>CATIYU010000172.1 GCA_949739085.1 uncultured Eubacteriales bacterium
CCGCCGGTGAGGGCGCAGCCCGCCTGGACGCAGCCCTCCGCCACGCCGGAGACAATGGCGGCCATCTTCTCCGGTTCGTTTTTGCCGGTGGCGATATAGTCCAGGAAGAAGAGGGGCTTCGCGCCGCAGCAAATGATGTCGTTGACGCACATGGCCACGCAGTCGATGCCGATGGTGTCGTGCTTGTCCATCAGCTGGGCGACGCGGATTTTGGTGCCCACGCCGTCGGTGCCGGAGACCAGGCAGGGGCGCTTCATCCCGGCGGTGTCCAGCTCAAAGAGGCCGCCGAAGCCGCCGATGCCGTCCACCACGCCGGGGATCATGGTCCGGGCCACGTGCTGTTTCATGAGTTCCACGGCCCTGTATCCGGCGGTGATGTCAACCCCGGCGGCGGCATAGGAGGCGGAGAAACTGTCGCTCATGTGTCAATCTCACTTTCAAAAATATTTTTCGCCCCCTGGGCGGGTACTTCCATGGGATATTTGCCAGTAAAGCAGGCGTCGCAGAAGCCCAGCTTGCAGTCCCGGGCGATGTTCCGCAGGGCCTCCACGGAGAGGAAGCCCAGGGTGTCCGCCCCCACGATCTGGCGCATCTCCTCCACCGTGCGGTTGTGGGCCAGCAGCGACTCCTGGTCCGGGATGTCCACGCCGAAGAAGCAGGGGTAGCGGAAGGGGGGAGCGGAGACCCGCAGATGGACCTCCTCCGCCCCGGCGTCCCGCACCAGCTTGATGAGCCGGGCGCAGGTGGTGCCCCGGACCACGGAGTCGTCCACCAGGATGACCCGCTTGTCCCGCACGGCCTCCCGGAGGGCGTTGAGCTTCAGCCGGACGGACCGCTCCCGGCTGTCCTGGCCGGGCTGGATGAAGGTCCGGCCAATATAGCGGTTTTTGATGAGTCCCACGCCGTAGGGGATGCCGGAGCACTTGGCGTAGCCGATGGCGGCGGGGATGCCGGAGTCCGGCACGCCCATCACCATGTCCGCCCCCACCGGATGCTCCATGGAGAGATACTTCCCGGCCTCCTGCCGGGCCAGCTCCACCGAGGCCCCGTCAATGACGGAGTCCGGGCGGGCGAAATAGATATATTCAAAGATACAGGCGGCGGTCTCCGTCTGGCCGGGGGCGCGTAGGGAACGCACCGTCCCGTCGTGGTCCACCACCACCACCTCGCCGGGCTCCACGTCCCGGACGAACTGAGCGCCCAGGGCGTCCAGAGCGCAGGACTCGGAGGCGAACACCACGGCCTCCCCGATGCGGCCCATGCACAGCGGACGCATTCCCCGGGGGTCCCGGGCGGCGATGAGTTTCCGGGCGGACATGATGCACAGGGAGTAGGCCCCCTGGATGAGGCCCATCGTGTCCACCACGGCCTCCTCGATGGACTTCGACCGCAGCCGGGCCTGGACTAGGGTGTAGACCAGCACCTCGGTGTCCGAGGAGGAGCGGAAGATAGCGCCGTTCAGCTCCAGGTTCCGGCGCAGCTCCCCGGCGTTGACCAGGTTGCCGTTGTGGGCCAGGGCCAGATTGCCCTTGATGTGGGTGATGGCCAGGGGCTGGGCATTCTCCCGGCGGGGGTCGCCGGTGGTGGAGTAGCGGACGTGGCCGATGGCCATGGAGCCGGACATAGCGTCCAGCCGCTCCTGGTCAAAGACCTCGCCCACCAGCCCCACGTCCCGGTGGCAGCGGATAACGCCCCGGCTGTTCACCGCGATGCCGCAGGCCTCCTGCCCCCGGTGCTGGAGGGCGAAGAGGGCGGCGTAGGCCTCGTGGGCGGGGCTGAGGGGGGAGCCCTCCGGGGTCCAGATGCCAAAGACGCCGCACTCCTCGTGAATGTGGCCGCCGGACCAGGGGGTATTGCATAATTCCATCAGCATTTCCTCTGTTTTAAAAATTGTCCGTTCCAAAATCCTTTGCGGGCCGCCTGGGGCGGACGGGCCGTCCTCTCAGGCGCCGAACACCCGGCGCATCATCTCCTGGTAGGCCTCCTCCACGCTGCCCAGGTCCCGGCGGAAGCGGTCCTTGTCCAGCTTTTCGTTGGTCTTGGCGTCCCAGAAG
>CATIYU010000173.1 GCA_949739085.1 uncultured Eubacteriales bacterium
CCATGTCCGCCGCCGCCTGGACGGCCCGCATGACGTAGTCCTCCTGGGGCAGGGGCGCGCCCCAGAAGGCCATGGCCGCGTCCCCCACAAACTTGTCCAGGGTGCCGCCGTTTTTCAGGATGCAGTCCGCGATGAGGGTCAAGTAGCGATTGAGAATCTCCACCACCTGGGGCGGCGCCAGCATCTCCGACATGGTGGTAAAGCCCCGGACGTCCACAAAGAGCACCGCGATGGTGGTCAGCTTACCGCCCAGCTCCAGGGCCTCGGTGCCCTCCTTGAGGATTTCGTTGACGATCTCCGGGGCCACGTAGCGCTTGAAGGTGTTGGTTACCTGCCGCCGCTCCGCCGCCGCCTGGATGTAGTTCACCGCCAGGGAGGCCGCGAAGAGGATGGTGACCCCCACAGGAATCCACAGTACATGGAGCACCCAGCCGGCCTGGTACATCCCCACGCACAGCAGCGCCCAGCCGCCGCAGAGCGCCGCCCACAGGGCCGTGGCAACGAGCACACGCCGCCGCCAGAAGCCCAGCAGTCCCAGCAGCAGCGCGGCAAAGAGCAGGGCCAGCTGAAGGGGATTGCCAACCTCCTTTTTGTACTCGCCCCACAGCAGGGCCTGCACCGCGTTGGCCTGGTATTCCACGCCGAACATCTGCCGGGCGTGGTCAATGGAGGTGATATAGTTGTCCTGGAGTCCGATGGTGTAGGGCCCGATAAAAACCACCTTTCCCGCGAAGTAGTCCGCGGGAATGGCGCCGGAGATCAGGTCCACCACGGAGATAGACTCGTCGAAATCCCCGGGCATACCGCAGAAGGGGACGTACCAGAAGTTCCGGGCGTCCGTGGGCGGCAGCTCCACAGGGCCCAGGCCGTAGTAATCGTAGTGCATCTGGGCCAGCGCCAGGGCCATGGAGGGGTACTCCTGCCCGTCCGGCAGGCGCAGCTTCAGCATGTGGTGGCGCAGGATGCCGTCGGAATCCAGCATGGCGTTGATGTGGCCCTGGGTGGTCACGTCCCGCAGGGCGGCGTAGGGCTCCTCAAAGGCCAGGATGGAGAAATCATCCAGGTAGTAGCCGCTCTCCGCGTCCCCGGCCATGGCGGTCCCGAACTGGGCCGCGCAGGCGGTGACCACGTTTCCGTAGGCCCCGGCGGCCTCCGCCAGCCAGGCGTCCAGGTCCTCGCTGGACGTCCCGGTGTAGAGCACGTCGATGCCGATGGCCGAGGGGCGGCAGTCCTCGGACTGATTGAGGGCCTCCAGGGTCATGGCGATGATGTCCCGGCCCCACTGGCCGTAAGGGCCGATCTCGTCGATAGCCCGGTCGTCGATGCCGATGAGAACGATCTCGCCGTCAGAGGCGCTGCGGCTCTGGTAGAGGGCGTCGGAGGCGGCGTTGTCCAGGGTGTCCAGCACCCCCAGCGCCGCCAGCAGCGTCAGCACTCCGGCGGCCAACAACGCCAGACCAGCGGATTTCAGCTTTCCAAGTTTCTTCATTTCTTCCTCCTAAGAAGGGCGGCGCTACAGCGCGATCACATACACCGCCTGGTTGAAGCTGTCGCAGACATATAGATTCCCTCCTACGGCCAGCAGGCCCGCCGGGGAGGCCGGATAGAGGATGTCCTCCCTGTCCATGGCCAGCCCCGGGAGAAGAGGGGGGTGACTTCGCCGTCCCGGATGCAGCGCACCGCGCCATTGCCGGTGTCCGATACGTAGATGGTATCGCCGTCCACCGCCACATGCTGCGGCAGGGCGAAGGACGCCTGGGCGGCGGGGCCGTCCGCCGCGCCCTCCTGGCCGCTGCCCGCCACTGTAAAGACCTCTCCGTTGACAATTTTCACAATCCGGTTTGCCCCGGTCTCCGCCACATACAGCGCACCATCGCTCCAGCAGAGGCCCATGGGTTCCGCGAGGCCGCTGGCGAAGGCGGTGACGCTGCCGTCCGGAGCGATTTTCCGGATAGCCCCCTGGTGGGTGTCAGAGACGTATAAGCTGCCGCTCCCGGCGGCCAGCCCTGTGGGATAGGAGAAGGCCACCGCTTCACCGGAGGTGGGCAGGCCGGTCTCTGCGGCGGAGCAGTTGAGGGTCTGCACCGTGCCGCCGGAGAGGTAGCGGATGGCGTGATTCTCCGCGTCGGAGACCGCCCAGCCGTCCAGGAAGGGGGCCACCGCCCAGGGCAGCTTGAAGGAGCAGCGGTCCGCCGGGCCGTCGTGGTATCCGCCCACCGGCTGGCCGTTGACGTCCAGCGTGGTTTTGCCGCCAGCCAGGACCTCCAGCTCCTCCCCCTGGAGCCGCCAGACCACCCGGCTGTAGATGTCCGTAATCACCAGGCCGTCCGCCGCCGCGATGCCGCTGGGCCCGATGGCCCTGTCCCCCAGGGACAGCTGGGACACGGTCCCGTAGGGCGAAAGGCTCTGGCTGCGCATGAGCATCACCGCCGCCTGCGCCCGGGTCACGTTCTCCCGGGGGGCGAAGCGGTTGTCCGGGAACCCGGCCACCACGGAGTGGGCCGCCGCCCAGTCCACCGCCTCCCGGGCGTAGGGGGCGATCTCCTCTCCGTCGGCAAAATTGCTGGAGCCGGAGGACGGGGCCTCCCCCTTATACCGCCAGAGGATGGCGGCCAGCTGCTCCCGGGTCACCGGAGAGGCCCCCTGGAAGAGCCCCGCCCCCTCGCCCCCCATGATTCCGGCCTCATAGGCCCACTGGGCGGAGCTGGCAAACCAGATTCCTTCCCGGACGTCCGGGAAGGCCCCCGCGCCCACTGGGGCGGGGGCTCCGGCGGCGCGGTGGAGGACCTCCGCCAGCATGGCCCGGGTCATGGGTTCCTCGGGGCGGAAGAAGCCGTCCACGCCGCCCATGAGGCCGTTTTCCACGCAGTAGTCCACCGCTTCGGCGTACCAGCTGTCCGGCGGCACGTCGGGGAAAGCGCTGTCCGAGGCGCGGGCCGGGGCGCACAGGCACAATGCCAGGGCCAGGGCCACCAGCTGTCTTTTTCGTTTCATAGCCTTTCCTCCTTATGGCTCAGGATTTCCGCCCGTCACTTGGGCCGCGTTTGCGCCGTTGACTGTGCCGCCAGTCACCGCGCCGCCATAGTAGGTACCGTCGTTGGTGATGGTACCCTCGTTGGTGATTCTGTCCTTACAAGAGAGCGTGCCTTCGTTAATGATCGTGCCGGCGTTTTCATTGCCATAGCTGCCCTCCGCAAGTTCAAACCGGCAGAATTGACCAATCCGAACTTCACCGTTAGCCTCGTTATCAAACGCCTGGTAGTTCTGCTGGAAGACGCAGGGGGCCCCGGCAGTGGCTGTCATAAGGATGGATCCCTGATTTGAGAAGATGCCGCCGCAGGAAAACTGGCTCCCGCCGTTCAGCTGGAGCGTGCCGGTGAAGCTCCCGTCGTTGATGAACATGCCGCTGTTGGTGAGAGTGCCGTCAAAGCTGAAGGTCCCCTCGTTGTGAAATTGCCCTTCGTTGGTGATAGCGCTGCTGCCGTTGCTCTTGATCTCACCGTTGTTGGTGATAGCGCCGCCAGCTTTGTTGGTGAGGGGCCTTGGTTGGTGAAGCTGCCGCTGCTCTCGTTGGTGAGCGTGCCCTCATTGCTGAATGTGCCGCTGTTGGTAAGCGTGCCCGCGTTGGCGATTTCACCGCTGGCTTTGTTGGTGAGGGAGCTTTGGTTCGTGATGTCGCCCGCGTTGATAATCGTGCCCTCATTGATAAGGACGGCCCAGTTGAAAAACTCGAAGCCCTCCCCAATCTGGAGTATACCGCCGCTCAAATTCTCAAACCGGTTTTCGTTCTGCATGGATTTCATGGAACCGGGAAGTTTCGGCGAGGCATCCAAAGTCATGAGGCCGTCATTTTGAAGGACGGAGACGTTCTCAAAGGCGCTAACGCCGTTCAGCTGGAGCGTGCCGTGGTTGACGCAGGCCCCGGAGTACTTGAATTCATGGGAGCAGGTGATGGTCCCGTCGGCTTTGTTGGTCATATCGTTTTCGACAGTGAAGGCACCGGAACTGGTAAGGCTGCCCGCGTTAACCAAACTACAGTTATCCACCAGAGAAAATGTCCCCTGGTTTTCCACAACCGCGCCGGTTTCGTTGGTAAAGAGGTTCGCAAGGGGGGCGTCGGGCATGCCGGTGTATTCCTCAAAGCTGCCCCAATCTCATTGATGAAGGTACCGGCGTTGGTGAAATCGCCGCCGGTTCTCATGATTCCGCTGCTGGTAATAGAGCCCCTGTTGGTGAGGTCGCCAGTACACTCCAAGTTCCCGCAGATGGTGATGGTATCTCTGTTGGTGATGCTGCCGCTGCAAACGACGCCCCCGTAAGTGGTGATGGAGCCCTCGTTAGTGAGGTCTTTGGCGGTTTCCAGAATTCCGTAGTTGTAGATGGTCCCGCTATTGACGGCCTCGCTTCTGAGGATGGTGGTGCCATTGTTGCTGATGGTCCTGCGGTTTGTAATGGTTCCGGTATTGCTGTTGGTCAAATGCAGTTCGCCCGAGGCGTGGTTAAACGTGCCCTGGTTGTCAATCTCGCCTAACATTTCGCTTGTAACGCTGTCGCTGTTGAGGGTAAAGGTCCCCGCGCTGCCAACAGTGAGGGAACTGAGGCCCCCCACGGTGCTGGAATAGAGGGCCATCCCCTGGTTGACGGTCATGGTCCCATTGACGGCAACCGTCCCCCCGGCGGGGACCCGGCCATCAATCTCCAGGCCGTCCGCGACGGAGCCATTGCTGCCAACCTGGACGAAGCAGTTCACCACCAGTTCCTTTTCAGCGGGCACGGTGAAGCCCCCCTTGAGGAACAGCGCCGTCACCGGATTTGCCGCGCCGCCAGGTTCGGCATACGTATACTCCGCCAGCTCCACCGTGACCATCGTGCAGAGTGGGTCGTTCAGCAGCTCCTGAATCTTCTGCTGGGCGGCTTCCTGGGAGCCGTCCTCAGAGAGCTCCTGGTCCACCTGCACGGTGGCGGTGTAGGTGCTCTGGTTCCAGCGGGCGTAGACGGTGGCATCCGCCGTAAATACGGCGCTCAGATTTACCGCCTCGCCGCCGTAGACGTTGGTATACCAGCCGCCGAAGGTGTAGCCGCTGCGGGTGGGGGCCGCCGGGCGCTTCGCCAGCAGGCCGCCGCTGTCCGTCACAGCGGTTATGGGCTCGCCGCTTCCCTCCCACGCGCCGCCGTTGGGGTCGAAGGTGATGGTATACGTCTGCCCCGGCTGGGGCTCTGCCTGCACCACGCAGTAGAAGCCGTCCGAGAGTTCAACAGTGTACCCCTCCGGTAAATATGGTTCTCCAGCGGCGGTCATAGGCGTCTCAGACTTGGAGCGGATGACCGTGCCGCCCAGGCTGGCGGCCTCGCCGCTCCAGGCCAGGGCCGGACCGCTGCCGGTGTTGGTGACCGTACCGCCGGTCAGGTGCAGTACAGACCTGGCGGCGCACTGGATGGTCCCGGCGGCGGCCCCGGAGGTAATCTCCCCGTTGCCGCTGATGGACAGCGTGCCGTTGTTGACGGCGCCCAGGGCGGGGACAATCCGCCCGGCCTCTCCGTACCATTATTGATGAACCGGCCCGCCACGGTGAAGGTGTTGCCGCTGGTGACGGTGATGCTTCCGTTATTGATGAAATCACCGCCTGCGTTCAGCGTACCAGCCACCGCCACGCTGCCGCCGGAGGACACCTCTACGTCCGCCGCGCTCTCCAGGACCAGCGTCTTGCCGCTGGGGACGTCCAGGGGGGCGTCAACGGTCAGGGTTCCGGTCCCCGTGAGGACCACCCGCTCCACGGGCTCCTGCTCCAGCGCCGCCGTTACATCCGCCAGCTTGGCCCCCGGCAGGGTCAGGGTGACGGTGGGCTGCTGCTCGGGGCCCGGGTTTGGGTCCGGACGGGGCGCAGTCTCTCCGGGCTCCGTCTGCGTGGTACCGGCGTCCTTCCCCCACACGCCGTCGGGAGAGGCAGTGGTCTCCAGGCCAGTCCGGCCGGCGTCCGCCTGGTCCTGCTCCAGCTGCTTCTGGGCCTCCTCCGGTGTGAGGGCAATGTCCAGATTTTCCAGCGTTTCAGGGGCCTTCACCAGCTCCGCCGCCACATAGCCGGATATGTCCTCTTTCTCCAGCGGGCTCTCCAGGAAGACAGGGGTGAGTTCCGCGATAGAGTCTACAATCACCTGCGTTCCCGCAGACACTACGATAACCTCTGCGGAGAATTCCGTAACGGGTTTTCCCACAGCTGGCGTCTCCTCAGACGCGTCCTGTAGCGTCGTGACAGTAACGGCGCCCTCATAGACCTGGACTAGCGGCACAACGCCCTGAGCGGCGGTCCCTACGATGTCATTTGTGAGTCCCACGCTGAACTTGGTGCCCCGGATGCCCACGATGGCCGTGGACGTGCGGATGTCCAAGCTCTCGCCGTCCTCCAGGGGCTTGGATACATCGCCGTAGATGCTGCCGGACTTCAGCAGAATTTCCAGCTTCTTGCCGCTCTTGCGGATTTCCACCTTGGTGCTGGCGTCCAGCTTGATGAGCTTGGTGCTGTCCAGGTTCACCCAGGCGTAGCTGGCCGCCGAGGTCTCCACCTGGTAGCCGCATGTTCTCCAGCAGGGTCAGGCCCCGGCCGCTGGCGTTGGAGCCCTTCACGGTCCCCTCTGTCATGGCCAGCTGCATGGTGGCCGCCGTGTCCGCCGCCAGGGCGGGCTGTGCCAGGCTCAAAAGCAGCGTCAGGGCCAGCAGCAGGGAGAGAAGCTTCCTCTTTTTCATTGACTGTCCTCCTTGCCCTCCGGTATCCAGCATCTACTCTCGACAAACAGCTCTGTGAGCCGGGGGTCCAGCTTGCCCTCTTTTTCCGCCATGATGGTCAGGATGTTCAGGGCCTTCTCAATGGGTATCCCCGGCTTGTAGGGCCGGTCGTCGGCCACTAGGGCGTCGAAAATATCCAGGATGGTGATGATGCGCACCTCGTAGGGCACCTCGTCTCCCGCGCGGTGGCGGGGGTAGCCGCTGCCGTTGAGGAACTCGTGGTGGGAGGCTGCCCACTCCCGGACGTGGGACAAATCCTCGGAGAACTGAATCTGGGAGAGGAGCTTATCCGTGATGGTTACGTGCTCCTCCATAACCTCCCGCTCCTCGTTGGAGAGGGTCCCCTTGCGGATGGAGAGCATGGCGTACTCCTCCGGCTCCAGCCAGGGCCGGAGCGCGCCGTCCTCTGAGCGGTAGGTCTTTTCCCGCAGGCGGCCCAGCTCCTCCATGCGCCCGTCTGTGACAAAGCCCACGGCGTTCACCGCGTCCACCAGCGCCTTCGCCTCCCTGGTTTCCCGGACCAGCGCCTCCGCCTCCTCCGCGCTGAGGGCTCCGGATAGCCGGGCAATCTCTCCCCGCAGACGGATGACCTCCATGCGGTGGACAAAGGCGGTGTACTGCTCCGGGGAGAGGCGGGCCATCTTATTCATGACCTCCAGAGGGGTCACCAGCTTGCCGATGTCATGGAGCCAGACGCTCATCAGCACCTCTTCCTTATGGGCGGGGGTGAAGAAGACGCCCTCCCCGGCCTCCTCATACCGGCGGTTGAGGAAGCGAATGAACCGGTCCCCGTACTGGGCCATATGGCGGGTGTGGCTGCCGTTGTAGGGGGTCCTCTCGTCAACAGCGGAGGACATGACCTTCACAAAGGAGTGGAACAGGTTCTTGATCTCCGCGATGTAGCGCACGTTCTGCACGGTAATGGCCGCCTGGGAGGCCACGGACTCCACCGCCAGCACGATTTCGTCCTCAAAGGGGATGACGTTCCCCTCGTCGTCCTGGGCGTTGATAAGCTGCAAAACGCCGATTTTGCCCCCCTCCCGGTTCCGCATGGGCACCACAATCATGGACTGGGTGTGGTAACCGGTGATGGCGTCGTAGCGCATGGGGCCGGTGAGGTCGTACTTTTGGCAGTGCCAGACGTCCTCAATGCGGATGGTCTCGTCGTCCAGCAGGGACAGGGCGCACACGCTCTCCCGGTTCAGGGCCACCGGGGGCAGTCCGCAGTCGGAACCGTCCCCGCCGGAGTAGGTGTTCATGGTGTTATTGCGCATGATTTTAAAGTGAAGCGCGCCGTCCTCCAGGAGGTAGAGGGTCCCCGCGTCGCAGTTGGAGAGCTCCATCACGCAGTGGAGAATTTTCTCCAGAAGCCGGTTGTAGTTGCGCTCCGCAGAGAGGGACACCCCGACCTCCAGAAATGTTCTGAATTTTTCCTCTCTCATACCAATACCTCCATTCCCTCCCGGGCGAACCGGGACGCTGTATCCGCCAGGGCCGCCAGGCGCTCCTGGTCCTGCAGGAAGCTGTCGCCGTAGCCGCTGGCGTAGTGGGTCAAGAGGGCCAGCTTCGCCCCGCAGGCCCTGCGCAGCTCCAGGCACTGCTGCCAGGAGGAGTGGCCCCAGCCCCTGCACTGGGCCAGGTCCTCCGACGTAAAGTTGGCGTCGCACACCAGCAGGTCTGTGTCCCGGGCGAACCGGACGAGCTCCGGCAGAAACGCCTCCTCCAGCTCGCAGTCCAGGGCGTAGACCACGCTGCGCTCCGCCGACTCCAGGCGGAAATAGAGGCTCTCGTTGGGGTGGTTCCCCCGCAGAGTGCGCACAAAAACGTCCCCTGGCAGGGGGAGCCGCTGCCCCGGTCCAATCTCGCAGATCTCAATATGGGCCGGAAAGTCCCCCAGGCCCAGGGGCCAGTAGGGGGGCCCCACCAGGGTCTCCAGCTGGCGGCGGAAGCTCACGCCCCCCCGGGCCTCGCCGCAGAGGCGGATATCCATTTCCGGGTCGTGGAGGGGCTGGAAAGCGTAAAGCCCCATGACGTGGTCAATATGTACATGGCTGAAGAAGATGTCCACGCGCTTCGGGCCGCCGGACCGGAGCTGTTCCCCCAGCCGCGCCAGCCCGCTTCCCGCGTCGAACACCACCAGGGCTTCGCCGCAGTCCACGCTGAAGCAAGAGGTATTTCCCCCATACTGTAGAAATTCTCCGGACGCGGCGGGCATGGAGCCCCGAACGCCCCAAACAGTGGTTTTCCATCTCTTTTCCATGTGGGCCACTCCTCCTTACAGCCGTACTGGCACAAAACAGGCGCAAAACACCAGTTTATGTCTAGAATATCACATCAAGCCGTCCTGTCAACCCTTTTTTACAAGACGCCTCTTTTACCCGGGACGGGCCTCAGTCCTCCAGCGCCAGTTCCCGGCGGAGTTCCTCGTAGGGGCGGGGCTTCACCGGGTCTCCGGCGGCGAACTCCCCGAACTGGTTCACCACCGGGCCGCAGTTCGCTATGTCGTCCAGCATCAGATCCAAACAGTTGCGGATGCGCTCCAGGTCCCGGTGGACGAGGTAGGACGGCACGGACCGGCCCAAAAAGTCCTCCCTGGGACAGCGGCTCCCCTTCACATCCATATAGGCCCCCACATCCGCCACATAGAAGTCCGCCCGGCGCTTGCCGTCCCGCAGCCAGACCAGCATAAAGCGGCCGCCGTCCTGCAACAGCGCCAAATGCCGCCGCTCCGCTCCGTCCTCCGGGGTCTGGAAGGCCCAGGTGAGCCGCAGGCGGACTAGCTTCCTCTGCACAAACTGCACCAGAGCCGCGGCGGCCAGGCCGTAGTTCCCGCTTTTGATGTCCGTTAACGTCCGCTGGCCGTCCAGGGTCAGGCAGTCCAGCCGGACGGGGTACTGGCTGAGGACGAACTTTGCCATAAGATAGCTGCGGCCCCGGCAGGGCGGAACGCCCCCCAGCTTCTGCCGGGCCATCAGCAGCTTGTGCCGCGCGTTTTGCAGCTCCGTGTGGGAGGCCCAGAGCCACCGGTCCCCCACCCGGGTCTGGGGACGGCCCCGGCCAATCTGGGCGAACACCAGGTCCAGGTTCCGCAGAAGGGAGGCCGGGTCCCGGTGGAGGCTGTAGCTGGGCAGCCTGCCCATGCCGAAGGGCACATACTCCACCTGGTCGTGCTCCACAGTGCGGTACACCTCCGGGAGGGCCAGCATGGAGTACCAGGCGCAGTCCTGGATGCCGTTTTCAAAGTAGAAGCAGGCGTACCCCTCCCTGCCGCTGCGGAAGACCAGGTCCCCCTGGAACCAGTGGAGCTCCAGCCGTTGGAGCTTTTTCTCCGCGAACTGGCCGATAAGCTCCGCCAGGCGCTCCTGGGTGAGCTCCTCTACCCCCGCCTCCCACTCCTCCGGCGCATCCAGGGGGCCGGCTTCCAGGCGCCGCCTGTATACCAGCTCCGGGGCCATGTGGGGCTGGGCGTAGACCGCCCAGGGCAGCTCCGCTAGCAGGGACAGGTCGAAGCCAGTGGGGGAGAGTGCCTCCGCCAGCAGGCGGCGCGCCAGGGAGAGGGCCTCCTCCTGGTCAAAGAGGTGTTCATACTCCCCTCTGGGCAGGCTCTGCCGCCCGGAGGCGGTCTGCTCAAAAAGGAGCAGCACTCCCTCCCGCTCATACCAGGAGGCCCCGTAGAGCCGGTCCGCGTCCTCCGCGAAGAGTTCCAGGGGGAAGACCGCCAGGGGGTCGTCCTCCGGGGTCTCCGGGATGGGCAGGCAGCAGATCTGCTCCGCCAGACACCAGGCCAGGAGGGGGCAGTCCGCCTCCGGCGGGGCGGACGCCTCCAGGCGGCGCAGCAGCCCCGCCTCCACCTCCTTCCGCTGGTCATAGAAGGCCGCGGCGATGGGCAGCAGGTGGAAGAAATCCGCGCCCCCTTGCTCCGCCAGCAGCTCCCAGGGCAGACAGGGGAAATAGACCTCCTCCCCGTTAATTCGGTAGGCAGTGTAGCGCTGGTGGTAGATCACCTCCACCGCCGCGCCGCC
>CATIYU010000174.1 GCA_949739085.1 uncultured Eubacteriales bacterium
CTATATCGTGGTGGGACGGCCCATCACCCAGGCAGCCAATCCCGTGGCGGCCTACCGGAAGTGCGTGGAAGAATTTGTAGGGTGACGGCATGTGGAACACCATTCTCTTTGACCTGGACGGCACCCTCACCGACCCCAAGGTGGGCATCACCAAGGCCGTGGCTGTGGCGCTGGACCACTTCGGCATCCGGGAGGAGCCGGACCACCTCACCCACTTCATCGGCCCGCCCCTGGACGAGTCCTTCCCGGAGTTCTACGGCTTTGACCGGGAGCAGGTAGCCGCTGCCACGGAGAAATTCCGGGAATACTACGTCCGCCAGGGCTGGCTGGAGAACGTGCCCTACCCCGGCATGGCGGAGCTCCTGGGGGACCTGAAGGCCAGCGGGAAGCATCTGATGGTGGCCACCTCCAAGCCCAGGGAGACGGCGGTAAAGATCCTGGAGCACTTTGGCATGGCACAGTACTTTGACCGCATCTTTGGCGCCCCCCCGGACAACCAGGAGGGGGCCCGGAAGGTCAACGTCATCCGCAACGCCCTCAGCTGGGCGAACTCCGCCTGGGACGGCTGGGACTACAGCGGCGCGGTGATGGTGGGGGACCGCCGCCATGACGTGATCGGGGCCCACCAGGCTGGGCTGGGCTGCATCGGCGTGCTGTACGGCTACGGGGACCGGGCGGAGCACGAAAACGCCATGGCGGACTTTATCGCGGAGGATATCCCGGCTCTGCGGAAGCTCCTGCTCTTTGAGACGGAGATCGTGGAGGGGTATCTGAAGTCCTTCGGTAAGGGCTGGAACCTGGAGACCATCCGGGCAGGGAATTACCGCCGGTGCCTGTGGGCCCCCTCCCCCCGGGACGGCAGTCCGGTGCTGGAGGGCCTGGCGGCCAAAGCGGCTTTCGACGCCCTGGACTACGACACCGCTTACATCTTCCGGTGGGGCTTCCGGGAGGGCGTTACGAACGCCGGGGTCACCGGCAGGGTGACCGCCGCCCAGCTGGACCAGGAGAGGGGGATAGACGTGTACGTTGTGGGCAGGGACTTCCAGTGGACCTACGTACACACCCACGAGGACGGCTGGATGGGCCCCTACTTTTGCCGTCTGGGGCAGCAATCTCTGGAACGGAACGGATGAAATATGGAGGCATATATGGAAAACATCTCTCAACTGATTGCAAAAGATCTTCTCAAAATCAAGGCCGTTTTCTTCCGGCCGGAGGAGCCCTTTACCTGGGCCAGCGGCATCAAGAGCCCGGTCTACTGCGATAACCGCCTGACCCTCACCGCGCCGGAGGTGCGCAGCGACGTGGAAAACGCCCTGGCGGAGACCATCCGGCGGGAGTACCCGGAGGCGGAGGTCCTTATGGGCACCTCCACCGCCGGCATCGCCCACGCCGCCATCACCGGCCACATTCTGGGACTGCCCATGGGTTACGTCCGCTCCGGCAGCAAGGACCACGGCCGCCAGAACCAGATCGAGGGCCGTCTGGAGCCGGGACAGAAGGTGGTGGTGGTGGAGGACCTCATCTCCACCGGCGGCAGCGTGATCGAGGTGGTGAACGTCCTCCGGGAGGCCGGGGCGGAGGTGCTGGGCGTCGTGAGCATCTTTACCTACGGCATGAAAAAGGGCCTGGAGCGGCTGGCGGCGGCCAACGTGCGGAATGTAAGCCTCACCGATTTCGACGCCATTGCCCAGGTGGCGGCGGAAGAGCGGTACATTCAGCCCCAGGACATCTCCCGGCTGCTGGCCTTCCGGGACAACCCGTCCGACGAATCTTGGATTGGAGGAACAAACTGAACATGGAAAACGTAAGGAGCTTAACCGACATTCTGGAGCTGTCCACTCA
>CATIYU010000175.1 GCA_949739085.1 uncultured Eubacteriales bacterium
GGACAGCCCCGCCCGCGTCTCTGTGCTGGGGTCCCAGGAGAGCATCCGCCGCATCACCCCCCAGACCCTCTACGACTGCCACAAGGCGTTCTATACCCCCTCCAATATGATTCTGGTCTGCGTGGGAAGCATGGACCTGGAGCGGGTCGCGGCGGAGGCGGAGGCCATCCTGCCCCGGGAGGGCGGCCCCGCCGTTGAGCGGGACTATGGCCAAACGGAAGACCCGCTCCCCGCCAAACAGGAGGCCCGGATGGATATGGAGGTCTCCATGCCCATGTTCCTGGCGGGCTACAAGTGTCCGCCCCCAGCGGATGGGGAGGACCATCTCCGCCAGAGCATCATTGGCGACATGGCCTGCGACGTGCTGTTCGGGGAGAGCAGCCCCCTCTATACCCGGCTCTACGAGGAAGGGGTCATCAACGGCAGCCTGGGCGGGAACTTCGACCTTCTGCCCGGCGCGGCCTACCTCTACGTGGGCGGGGACGCCAAGGAGCCCCGCCGGGTGTTTGAGGAGATCACCCGCCAGGCGTGCCGGTTGGGGGAGCGGGGCGTCGGAGAAGCCTTTTACCAGCAGATCCGCCGCGCCGCCCAGGGGCAGATGATCCGGAGCTTGAACTCCTTTGAGAACATCGCCGTCAGCATGGCGGAAGGCTATTTCCACGGCTTTGACTACTACCGGTTTCCGGAGATTTTCGAGTCCGTCACAAAGGCGGACGTGGAGGCGTTCCTGCGGGAGAACATCACGGAGGAACGCGCCGCTTTCTCCCTCATTGAGCCGGGAACCTGAAGCGCCGCAAAGGAGGAAAAAAATGATGTACGCAAGAAGCGACATGCCCATTAGCTTCCCCGGCCTCTTCGGGGACTGGGAGATCAACCCGTCCATCGTGGCGGTAGACATTGGCAACGGTATCCGCTGGTACGGGGTCATTATCTGCCTGGGTCTGGTTCTGGCGGTGCTGTTCTGCTGCCGCCGGGCCAAGGACTACGGTCTCACCGAGGAAAATGTTTACGACATGATGATCTGGCAGATTCCGCTTTGTATCATCGGGGCTAGAATCTACTATGTGTTGTTCTATCTGGACCTCTACCGCGCCGGAGACGGAAGCCTGGAGTTTGGCAGGATGATCGCCATTTGGGACGGGGGGCTGGCCATTTACGGCGCAGTGATTACCGCCTATATCGTGCTGCAAATTTTCTGTAAAAAGAAGGGCCTCCCCTTTGGGGCCTTCGCGGACCTGGGGGTCATGGGCCTGCTGATCGGACAGGCCGTGGGCCGCTGGGGCAACTTCATCAACCGGGAGGCGTTTGGCGGCGAGACCACCGTCCCCTGGCGGATGCGGCTTTGGACCTCCACCACGGA
>CATIYU010000176.1 GCA_949739085.1 uncultured Eubacteriales bacterium
AGATCAGCATTCTGGGCGGAAGCCGCATCGCCACCTACCTCACCTGGGCGGTGGAGAAAGCGGGCATCAAGGTCCGCATTGTGGAGCAGGACCCGGAGAAATGCCTTGCCCTGGCGGACAAGCTGCCGGATGCCCTGGTCATCCGGGGGGACGGCACGGACAGCGAGGTCATCGAGGCGGAGGACCTGCTGGCCACGGACGCTTTCATCGCTCTGACCAACCGGGACGAGGAAAACCTCCTCATGGCCATGACCGCCCAGCGCCATGGCGTGCAGAAGGTCATTGCCAAGATGAACCGGCCCAACTATATCGAGATGATGCGGGAGTCCGGCGTGGACAGCATCATCAGTCCCAAGGACATCACCGCCAACCAGATCTCCGCCTATGTGCGGGCCATGGCCCGCAGCCAGGGCAGCGCGGTGGAAAACCTGTACAAGCTGCTGGGCGGGGCCATTGAGGCGGTGGAGGTCACCGCCACCGGTACGACCAGATTTTTAGATACCCCCCTGAAGGACCTGCGGCTGAAGCCGGGGATGCTGGTGGCGGCTATCGCCCGGGAGGGCAAAACCCTGATTCCAGACGGCTCTACCTGCATCCACGCCGGGGACAGGGTCATTGTCATGGCCAAGAGCATCTTCCTCCAGGACCTGGACGACATTCTCCAGGAGGAGGGCAAAACCCGGCAGCGGAGCGCGGAAGGATAACGAAAGAGGGCCTGTCTAATAAAATGAATTATAAACTCGTATTCCATATTCTGGGACTGATTCTGCGAGTGGAGGCGGTGCTGATGTTGCCGGCCACAGTCATCGCGTTCGCCACTGGCGGCGGGGACGGCACGGCATTCCTCCTCTCGGCGGGCATCACCGCCATTGCGGGACAGGCCCTCACCATGCTGCCAGGGAAAGACGCCAAAATGCAGGCCCGGGATGGGTTCGCCGCCGTGGCCCTGAGCTGGATCGTTTTGTCTCTGTTTGGGGCGCTGCCCTATGTGTTCAGCGGGGTGCTGCCCAACTATGTGGACGCGGTGTTTGAGACCGTGTCCGGCTTCACCACCACCGGCGCCACCGTCTTTACCTTCATCGAGGCCCAGCCTCTGGGTATTCTGTTCTGGCGGGCCCAGACCCAGTGGATGGGCGGCGTAGGCGTACTGGTAATGGCCCTGGCCCTGGTGCCCAAGCTGGGGGAGGGCAGTGTGTTCCTCATGCGGGCCGAGTCCCCGGGCCCCATCAAGAGCAAGCTCACCCCCCGCATTGGCGACACCGCCAAAATCCTCTACAGCATCTATATCGGCCTCACCGCAGCGGAGGCAGTGTGCCTGCGCTTGGCTGGTATGCCTTGGTTTGACGCAGTTATCCACTCCTTTACCTCCATCTCCACCGGCGGATTCTCTGTCAAAAATGCCAGCATCGCCGCCTACAACAGCCTGGCCATCGAGTGGATTATTATCGTCTTTATGTTCCTGTCCGGCATTAACTTCGCCCTCCTTTTCTTCGCTGTTCGGCGGAATTTCAAAGCTGTGTTCGAGAGCGAGGAACTCCGTTCCTACACCTTTATGGTCTTGGCCGCCTCCGGCCTCATCGTGTTGAACCTGGTGGCCCACGCCGGGTGGGCCCTCAACGCCCGGACTGTCACCGATAGCGTCTTCCAGGTGGTGACTCTGATGACCACCACCGGCTACATGACCTACGACTACGTACAGTGGCCCACCTTTGCCCAGACGGTGCTGATTCTGGTCATGTTCGCCGGCGGGTGCGCTGGGTCCACCGCCGGCGGCATCAAACAGATCCGTGTAACCCTGCTGCTGAAAAACTTGAGCCGTGAGGTCCAGCGGATCCTCCACCCGCGGGTGGTGAAAACCCTGAGAAGCGACGGGGAGCGGGTGGAGGAATCTACCCTTTCCGGCATCACCCTCTTTTTCTTCGCCTACATCCTCCTGCTGCTGATTGGCGCCCTGGTGGTGGCCTGGGACGACGTGGGCTTTACCGCCGCCTTTACCGCCTCCCTGACCTGTATCAGCAACGTGGGCCCGGCCTTCGACGTGCTGGGACCTACCGGCAACTTCGCTAGCCTCTCCAATGTCACCAAGGCCGTACTCAGCACGGAGATGCTCCTGGGCCGCCTGGAGATTATGCCCCTGCTGCTGCTGCTGTTCCCCGGACTCTGGAGGAAACGGTAATTAGCAGAATACCTCCTGGGCCAGACCGCTGGGGTCCCCGCCCCGCCGGGGCGTCAAATAAAGTAAAAAAGAAAGGAAACAGCTATGAACCAATACGAAGAGTACGCGAAACTCCTGGTGGAGGTGGGTATCAACATCCAGAAGGGCCAGAACCTGGTCATCAACTGCCCTGTGGAGTGCGCCTGGTTTGCCAGGCTCTGCGCCAAGGCCGCCTACGCCGCCGGGTGCCGGGAGGTCATCATGGGCTGGAAGGACGACGTGCTGACCCGGGAGAAATACCTTCACGCCGACAGCGAGGTCTTTGACACTGTCCCTGCCTGGCAGTCCGCGTTCTATAACGGCTACGCCAAGGGCGGGGCCGCTTTCCTCTCCATTGCCGCATCTGACCCGGAGAACCTCAAGGGCGTGGACAGCGACCGGATCGTCCGGGCCCAGCGCAGCAGTAATAAGGAACTGAAGGATTTCCGGGATTTGCAGATGTCCAACACCGTGCCCTGGTGCGTGGCCTCCATCCCCATCCCCTCCTGGGCCCAGAAGGCATTCCCCGGCTGCTCCGGGGAGGAGGCTGTGGAGAAGCTCTGGCAGGCCATCTTCACCGCTGTGCGGGTCAACGGGGACGGCAAGGCCGTGGAGCGCTGGCGCCAGCACCAGGAGACCCTGGCCAAACGGGTGGACAAACTCAACGCTATGGACCTGGAGAGCCTCCACTACTCCAACAGCCTGGGCACCGACCTGACCGTGGGCCTCCCCGAGGACCATGTGTGGGCTGGCGGCAGCGGCGCTACCAAGGGCGGCGTGCCCTTTATCGCCAACATCCCCACGGAGGAGATCTTTACCGCCCCCCTCCGGGACGGCGTGGACGGCGTGGTCTACGCCTCTATGCCCCTGGTGCTCGACGGCAATATTGTGGACAAGTTCCACTTTGTCCTGAAGGCGGGGAAAATCGTGGAGGCCCATGCGGAGAAGGGTGAGGAGACTTTGAAAGCCGCCATCTCCCTGGACGAGGGCGCCGCCCGGTTTGGCGAGGTGGCCTTGGTGCCCTACGACAGCCCCATCTCCAATCAGCGGCTGCTTTTCTACAACACTCTCTTCGACGAGAATGCCTCCTGCCACTTCGCCTTCGGCGAGGCATACCCGGAGTGCATCAAGGGCGGCGAGGATCTGTCCAAGGAGGAGCGGAAGGAGCGGGGGCTCAATGAGTCCATGACCCATGTGGATTTCATGGTGGGCTCTCCCGACCTGAAAATCACCGGCCGGACCTGGGACGGGAAGGAAGTGCCCATCTTCGTGGACGGAAATTTTGTTATCTGATTCTATCTGCCCCGGTCCGGTTGGGCCGGGGCTTTCCTTTAGAAAGGAGGCGGGGCCCTTGGCAGTGGAGCGGCTGATCGGCATTCTGACCGCGCTGCTGCGGCAGGAGCGGGCCACTGCGGCGGAGTTGGCGGAGCGGTTTGAGGTGTCGCCCCGGACCATTCAGCGGGATGTGGAGCGGCTCTGCCAGGCTGGCATTCCCCTGCGGACTACCACTGGACGGGGCGGCGGCATCTCCATTATGGAGGGCTTTGCCGTGGACAGGACGGTGCTGACCAACCAGGACCGGGCCGCTATTCTGGCGGGACTGCGGAGCCTGGACAGCGTGTCCGGCACCGGGTACTACCGGCGGCTGATGGAGCGGATGCCACTGGGCGGCGAGAGGACAGGGGACGACTGCGTGGTCATCGACCTGGCCTCCTGGTACGGGCCCATGCTGGCCCCCCTGCTGGAACAGCTGAAGGCCGCCTGCGTGGAGCGGCGGGTAGCAGCGTTCCGCTACTGTGCCCCGGGTGGCGACAGCCGCCGGGTGGTGGAGCCGTGCAGGCTGCTGTTCCGGTGGTCCAGCTGGTACCTGTGGGCCTGGTGCAGGGACCGGCGGGACTTCCGGCTCTTCAAGCTGAACCGGATGGACGGCCTGTCTATTGGGGAGGAGGTTTTCCCCGCCCGGGACGTGCCGGAGATTCCACCGGCCAGGATGGTCTTTCCCGCAGAGGTGGAGGCCCTGGTCCGGTTCAGCGCCGCCGTACAATGGCGGGTTGTGGACGAGTACGGCTGGGGGAGCTTTTCCCGGGAGCCGGACGGCTCCTTGCTGTTCCGGAGAAAATTTCCCGGGAAAGAAGAGCTGCTGCGGTGGGTGCTCACTTTCGGGGAGCACGCGGAGCTGCTGGAGCCCGCCGCGCTGCGGGGGGATATGGCGCGGATGCTGGAAAATTTGTTGGACAAGTATGACAGGCAGGTGTCGTATTACGGGGAGTAGAATAGCGGTATATTTTGTTGAAACGGAGGCAATTTGCCATGGTAGAATCCAGATGCGGGCTGCTGTGCGGCAGCTGCAAATACCGGGAGAGCATGGGCTGCAAGGGCTGTGCGGAGATTGAGAGGCCCTTCTGGGGGGAGTGCCCTGTAAAGAGCTGCTGTGAGGACAGGCGCCTGGCCCACTGCGGCCTGTGCGGAGATTTTCCCTGCGACCAGCTCAAGAGCTTTGCCTATGACCCCCAGCAGGGTGACAACGGCGCACGGCTGGAACAGTGCGCGGCGTGGGGAAAGGAGGCGCTATGGCCTCAAGCTTGAGTTATGTGACGTTTGTCATGGAGCAGATGGGGGGCGCGGGAACCATCTCCTACCGGCGCATGTTCGGGGAGTACGGCCTGTATTGCGACGGAAAATATTTCGGCTGCGTCTGCAACGACAGAGCCCTGGTGAAGATTACCCCCGCTGGGGAGGCCCTTCTGCCGGACTGCCCCAGAGGCATCCCCTATGAGGGCGGCAGCGAGATGCTGGCGCCGGACGTGGAGGACCGGGAGACGCTGGTGGAGCTGATCCGGGCCACTTGCGCCGCGTTGCCGGAGAAAAAGCCCCGAAAAAAGAAGGGGGCGGGCTAAGTGGCAGGGGGGTACTACCGGCCCTGCAAGGAGCTGGACCAGTGCAACAGGCTGATGGAGCTCTATTTTCAGAAGGGGCAGTATGAGGCGTGCTTCCAGGGCCACTTGGCTCTGGCGGAACAGGGGTATCCGCTGGCGGAGTGCCAGGTGGGATACTTCTATTGCGAGGGGCTTGGGGTGGAGCGGGACCTGCAAAAGGCCCTCCTTTGGACCCGGCGGGCAGCAGAGCACGGGGACCGGGACGCCCAGTACAATTTGGCGGACTGCTTCTACTGGCCGGGCTGCGTTGTGGGGATGGATGTGGCGGAGGCCGTGGCGTGGTACCGCCGGGCGGCGGAGCGGGGCCACCCAGAGGCCAGGACAAAATGCCGGGCTCTGGGCATCTCATGGGAGAAGAGCTGAATATGGACAAAATTGACTACAAAAAGGCGGAAAAGCATCTCTATCTGCCGAAAAAGCCTGCTATTGTGGATGTACCGGAGATGATCTTCTTCGCCGTGGAGGGCAGGGGAGACCCCAACACCTCTCCTGCCTACCGGGAGGCTTTGGAGCTGCTCTACGCCTTCAGCTTTACTGTAAAAATGAGCAAAATGAGCGGCGGGGCCCCGGAGGGGGATTTCGAGTATGTGGTACCGCCGCTGGAGGGACTGTGGTGGACGGATGGACCTGGGTTCGATGGCAGAGCTCTGGCGGATAAGAGCCAATTCCGGTGGGTCTCCCTCATCCGCCAGCCAGAATTTGTCACCGAGTTGGTCTTTGACTGGGCCCGGGAGGCTTTGGCGAAAAAGAAACCGGGGCTGGATACGTCCAAGGTCCGGTACTGGCGGTGGCGGGAGGGACTGTGCGCCCACGTCCTTCATCTGGGACCCTATGACGCTGAGGGAGCCTCCATCGACGCGCTGGATGCCTTTATAGCAGAGCAGGGATATGCACTCGATTTCTCCGAAGAGCGGCGGCACCATGAAATCTATTTGTGCGACCCCCGGCGGACCGCACCAGAAAAGCTGCGGACTGTGATCCGGCATCCGGTTCGCAAAATCTGAAAGAAAGTCTGTCGCTTGATGTGGCTTTCAACCAGGACTCATCGTGCGTGGCACTGAGAGGAATTGCGGCATCGTGGGCGCTTCACCAGAGCGCAAAAACCGGGGGACACGGAAGTGTCCCCCGGTGTGCATTATTGTTTCGAGCACTTAGTTGAAGCGGTTCTGGGCCTCCTGAACGCCCCGCTCTATGACGCAGAGAGCCGCGTCCACAGCCCGGCCCACGGCCTCGTCCGCCAGTTTCTTTTCCTGCTGGGAGAATTTCCCGATGACCCAGTCCACCATCTCGAACTCCGGGTGCTCCGGCGCACCCACCCCCACCCGGATCCGAGGAAATTGTTCTGTACCCAGATGGGTGATGATGTTCTTTAGGCCGTTGTGGCCCCCCGCGCTCCCCCCGGCCCGGATGCGCAGCTTGCCCAAAGACAGCGCCACGTCGTCCGAAATCACCAACACCCGCTCCGGCGGGATTTTGTAGAAGCCCCCCGCCAGCTTCACCGCCTCGCCGCTGAGATTCATATAGGTCTGCGGCTTCAGCCCCAGCACCCGCTGGCCACCGGCCCGGATCTCGCCGGTGAGGGCGCGGTAGCGGAGTTTGTTAATTTTGACGCCCTCCCGGCGGGCCAGCTCGTCCGCCGCCATGAAGCCAATGTTATGGCGGGTGTTTTCGTACTCCCTGCCTGGATTGCCCAGGCAGACCAGCAGCCACTGATAGCCGCTGTTTCCAAATGGCATGGGGATCGCTCCTTCAATCGTAAGGCATATATCCTTTTTCTTTATGTGCACAGAAAAAGGATCAAAAAGAAAAACTTTTTCCGGCGAACAACTGCTTTGCCTCTCTGCTTATACTGATAATGATTTTCCGGCACGCGCGGCACCGGTGGCCGGCGGATGCCCGCCCCAGATCCTCCGGGGATGTAGTCAAACGGTCCAACCAGGCATTCTTTTTCCGAGCCGCCGGGACCCAGCGCAAATTCCATGTAGTCCCAATGCCTGGAATAGTCCCAGCCTCCAGTTCACAGCCGCAGCAGGGACACTCCATGGCCGCTTCCATTCCCTCAGACCCAGAGCTTGGAGACCGAGATCTCCTGGTAAATCCGCTCGATAGCCTCCGCGAACATGGGGGCCACGGTGAGGTACTTGATCTTATCGCTGAGGCCGGGGTCGATGGGGGCGATAGTGTCCAGGAACGCAAGCTCGGTGATGGGACTGGCGTTAATGCGCTCAATGGCCGGGCCCGAGAGCACCGCGTGGGACGCGCAGGCGTATACCGCCTTGGCGCCGCCCACCTCCACGATGGCCTTGGCGGCGTTGCAGAGACTGCCGGCGGTATCCACCATGTCGTCGAAGAGCAGGCAGTCCCGGCCCTCCACGTCGCCAATGATGTTCATGACTTCGCACTGGTTGGCCTTCTGGCGGCGCTTATCCACAATGGCCATGTTCATATGGAGCTTCTGGGCAAAGGCCCGGGCCCGGGACACAGAGCCCACGTCCGGGGAGACCACGATCATCTCGCCGCACTTCTCACCAAACTTCTTGGCGTAGTAGTCCACAAAGACGGGGTTGCCGTAGAGGTTATCCACGGGGATGTCGAAAAAGCCCTGAATCTGGGCGGCATGGAGGTCCATTGTCAGCACCCGGTCCGCCCCGGCGGCGGTGATCATGTTGGCCACCAGCTTGGCGGAGATGGGGTCACGGGCCTTGGCCTTACGGTCCTGCCGGGCGTAGCCGAAGTAGGGGACTACCGCCGTGATGCGGCCGGCGGAGGCCCGCTTCATGGCGTCGGTCATCACCAGCAGTTCCATGAGGTTATCGTTCACCGGCCGGCTGGTGGATTGAATCAAAAACACGTCGGAGCCCCGGACGGATTCATAAATGGAGGCGCACACCTCGCCGTCGGCAAAATGGCCGGTCTCCGAACTGCCCAGCTGGATGCCGATGAGCTTACAGATGTCCTTGGCGAGGCCCACATTGGAATTTCCGCTGAAAACCTTCATATCTTTTCCGTGAGAAATCATTTCCACATCCTCATTTCTTCGTCGTTGTAGTGGTTTTCATATGATAGGCGAACTGCGGCCGCTTGGCCGCGCTTGCGAGAGGAAACGTTTTGATGCCGTTCTGATTTCACTTGCCCATGTCCCGGCGCTTCCGGGCCCAGCCGGGCTTGTTCTCCTGGCGGGTGCGGCCGATAGCCAGCGCTTCCGCTTCCACGTCCTCTGTCACCGTGGTCCCGGCGGCGATGTAGGAGCCCTCGCCCACCGTAACAGGGGGGACGAGGTTGGTGTTGCAGCCGATGAAAGCGCCGTCCTTAATGATGGTGCGGTGCTTTTTAAAGCCGTCGTAGTTGCTGGTAATGGTGCCGCAGCCGAAATTCACGCCGCTGCCCACGTCCGCGTCTCCCACGTATGTCAGGTGGCTCATCTTGGTGTCCTGGCCGAAGGTGGCGTTTTTGATTTCCACATAGGCGCCCACCTTGCATCCGTCGCCCACCTGGCAGTGGGGCCGGATGTGGGCGTAGGGCCCCACGTGAACGTTCTTGCCCAGTACGCTTTCAAACGCCTGGGAGGCGTTGAAGACGGTGCCGTCCCCAATGGTGCAGTCCACCACCATGGCATTGGGGCCGATTTCGCAGTTCTCCCCGATGACGGTGTGGCCCCGGAGGATAGTGCCCGGCAGGATGGTGGTGCCCGCGCCAATGCTGACCCGGGGGTCGATATAGGTGCTGTCGGGAGCCAGGACGTTGACGCCGGTGTTCTGGTGGTAGACGGCGATATCCTCCTTCACCGCCTGCTGGAGCCGGATGAGTTCCGGCACGGAGTGGAAGGAGAGCATCATGCTCCCCACCGGCAGCATGGCCTCCCGGACCTCCTCCAGCCAGCAGCCCCTGGCGAATTCGCCGATGTCCCGCTGGTAGTCCTCCTCTGTGCCTGCCACGGCGGCGGCCCCCGCCGGGAAGCAGGCGGCTACCTCCTCGTTGTGCTCCGGGTTGCAGACAACAAAAAACCGCCTGATGCCCTTTTTCATCCAAGCCCGCATACACCAATTGAGTACAGGGCAGAATAACGCGTCTTGCAGCATCAGCGGTTTTCCATTATAGGTCTGGGCTGTATCCCCGGTCAGGAAGATGACAATACATTTTTTATCCACTGGAAAATCCCCCTCCCCTAGTAGTATCCTTATTATAACAGAAACGGCAGGTTATGCAAGTGGGATTTTCTCTAAATCCCCCGATTTGCGCAGAAAGTTTTTTTGCAGTAATACCAATTGTACAAGAATAGCCAATATCTGACAGTTTTTTTCTGTAGTTTTATAAAGAAGGTTTTCCGGCTGTCCGTCATTTTGTAAAAAATCTTGAAAATTCTTCCGGCTATGCTTGAATTTCTTGATGAATTGCTTTATAATGTTCGCGGTAAATGATGAGGAGGCGGCGCTGTGCTCAATGTTGTGCTGGTGGAGCCGGAGATTCCGCAGAACTGCGGCAACATCGCCAGGACCTGCGCCGCCACCGGCAGCAGGCTGCATCTGGTGGAGCCCCTGGGCTTCGACGTCAGCGACCGGGCCGTCAAACGGGCGGGCCTGGATTACTGGCATTTGGTGGAGGTGGCGGTCTATCCCAGCCTGGAGAGACTCTTTGCCCAGCATCCGGAGGCGGGACGGGACCTGTGGCTGGCCACTACCAAGGCCCCCCGGGACTACAGTCAGGCGGCCTTTTCGTCCCACTGCTGGCTCTTTTTCGGCAAGGAAACGGCAGGCCTGCCCCGGGACTTCCGGGAGGTCCACCGGGACCGATGCGTGCGGCTGCCGATGGTGGACGCCGCCCGCAGCCTGAACCTGGCCAACAGCGCCGCCGTGCTGGTCTACGAGGCCCTGCGGCAGAATGGATTCCCGGGTCTTATGGGCTGCGGGGAGATGGGGGAGAGCCCCCTTTGACAACTCAATTATTTCGCCAATCAAACCATCTCGGTTGCTTAAGTTTGAAAGGAGTAATAAGCACGTATGAACTACAACAAAAAGACCGTTAAGGACATGGATGTAAAGGGCAAAAAAGTCCTTCTGCGCTGTGACTTCAATGTCCCTCAGGACAAGGCCACCGGCGCGATTACTGATGATAAGCGCATCCGCGCCGCCCTGCCCACGATCCAGTACCTGCTGGACCAGGGGGCTTCCGTGATCGCCTGTTCCCATCTGGGCAAGCCGGAGCCCAGCTTCGACAAGTGGGTGAAGAAGCAGACGGAGAAGGGCAAGGACCCCGCGTCCCTCACGAAG
>CATIYU010000177.1 GCA_949739085.1 uncultured Eubacteriales bacterium
TGAAGCTGGCCTGCCAGTTCCCGGATTTCGTGGACTATGTGGAGAGCGTGTGCCGGGAGTTCCGGGAGCTCTATGAGAACATCCGGGGGACCACCCCCTACTGCGTGAAGACCGTGGCGGTGCTCAACAGCTGGGGCCGGGCCCGGGCCTGGGGCTGCCACATGGTCCACCACGCCCTCTACCAGAAGCAGAACTACTCCTATGCCGGGGTCATCGAGGCCCTCTCCGGCGCGCCCTTTGACGTAAAATTCATCAGCTTTGACGACCTGAAGGCGGACAGCGGCGCTCTGGACGGCGTGGACGTGGTGCTGAACATCGGCGGCGGCGGCACGGCCCACACCGGCGGCGCCGTGTGGGAGGACCCGGACATCTCCGCTATGATAAAGCGGTTCATCTGGAACGGCGGCGGCTTCCTCGGCGTGGGAGAGCCCTCCGGCCACCAGTACCAGGGCCGCTACTTCCAGCTGGCGGGGCCACTGGGCGTGGAGAAGGAGACCGGCTTCACCCTGGGCTACGACAAGTACAACTGGGAGGAACACCCGGACCACTTCATCCTGGCGGACTGCTCCGGCCCCGTGGACTTCGGCGAAGGGGAAAAGGGCGTCTACGCCCTGGAGGGGACCCAGGTGCTGGTCCAGCGGGACCGGGAAGTCCAGCTGGCGGCCAACCAATTTGGCGCGGGGCGCTGCGTCTATGTGAGCGGCCTGCCCTACAGCTTTGAGAACAGCCGCCTGCTCTACCGGGCTATCCTCTGGTGTGCCAGCGGGGAGGAGGCGCTCTGCCGGTGGTTCTCCTCCAACTTCAACGTGGAGGTCCACGCCTACGTGGAAAATGGCAAGTACTGCGTGGTCAATAACACCTACGAGCCCCAGTCCACCACCGTCTACTGCGGCGACGGGTCTAAGTTCTCCCTGGACCTGGCCGCCAATGAAATCCGCTGGTATAAGATCTAAAGCCCGCAAACGGCGGGGCCCCCAGACCTGCAAAATGGTATTGCGATTCCGTCCTCTTTGTACTACAATAGGGAGTTGCCAGGCATTCCATCCGTCTCCTTCCAGGGCTCCGGAAGAGAATGCCCCTATATTTTAACAAAGAACAGAAAGGATGAACCACCATGGCGATGAGTGACGCCAAAAAGCAGAAGTTGGAGGAATCCCTTAGAAAATCCGGTGCGATTGCGCCAACGGACAAGTTCATTGACGCGGGCTACGCCAACCACGTCCCCCTGCTCCAGCGGACCCAGCCGGGATTTGCCTGCTTCACAGAGGAGAAATTTATCTGGACCGGAGCTGGCAGCGACATTGTCATCCCCTACAGCCAGATTCAGGAGCTTGGCAAATGCCTAGTCATGCTGATGCCCATGGGTATCAAGATCTCCTACCAGCCCACTCCTGGCGGAAAGATTGTGAAGAAAAAGTTTTCCATCTGGAAGCGGAACAGCTGGCTGGCTATGATGGCGGAGAAGGCCAAGGTGCCCTGTCCCTGAGCGGACCGCCTCCCGCTGCCGGGCACAAAGCACCGCTCTGGATGGCCCGGGAGCTCTTTCTAGACTGCGGGAACTGTTTCTCCATTTGGAGGAGCAGTTCCTATTCTTTTCCCGCCCGGCGGATTCACCGCCCAAAATCTATAGACGAGGAGAACCACCATGAATGTGCCATCCCCCCTGATGATTACCGAGGAATTTTTGCGGCGGGAGCTGGACTTCTGCCGGGAAAAAATCGAGGCGCTCCTGCCCCGCTTCCAAGACTGCTTTCCCGCCGCCACTACAGAGCATCTGGTCTACCCGGCGGAGCGGGAGAACTTTGAGTGGACCACCTCCTTCCTCTCCGGAATGCTGTGGCTGCTCTACAGGCACAACGGGAACGCCGCCTACCTGCCGGTGCTGCAAAACCACTTGGAGAGCTTTTACCACCGGGTGGAGGACCCCGGGTATCTGGACACCCACGACCTGGGCTTTCTCTACTCCCTCTCCTGCTACCCGGCGGTGCTGCTGCGGCGGGACCAGCGGGCGGAGGCGTGCTTCCTGAAGGCGGCAGCGGCCCTCCGCCGCCGCTACTTCCCCCAAGCGGGCATTATCCAGGCATGGGGCAACCTGGAGGACCCAGCGAACCGGGGCCGCATGATTATCGACTGCCTCCTGAACCTGCCCCTCCTCTATCAGGCCGCCCGGTTCACTGGGGACCGGGCCTACTGGGAGGCGGCCTACAGCCACGCCAAGCAGGCACAGCGGTATCTGGTCCGGCCGGACAGCTCCACCTACCACACCTTCTTTATGGACGTGGAGACCGGGGCCCCCCGCTTTGGCCGCACCGCCCAGGGCTACAGCGACAGCTCCTGCTGGTCCCGGGGCCAGGCGTGGGGGGTGTACGGCTTCGCCCTGAGCTACCGCCACACCGGGGACAGGAGCTTTTTAGACACCGCCTGCCGCCTGCTGGACTACTACCTGGAGCACCTGCCGGAGGACGGCGTATGTTACTGGGACCTGTGCTTCACCCTGGGGGAGGAGCCCCGGGACAGCTCCGCCGCCGCTATTGTCTGCTGCGGCATTCTGGAGCTTCTCAAGCACCTGCCCCTCATCCATCCCCGGCGGGGGGCCTACGCGGCCGCCCTGGAGCGGACCATGCTCTCCCTCTCCCAGGACTACTCCACCCGCGGCCTGCCTCAGGCCGGCGGCCTGCTGCTCCACGGTGTGTACTCCAAGCCCGCCGGACAGGGCGTGGACGAAAGCACCGTCTGGGGGGACTACTACTATGTGGAGGCCCTCTACCGCCTACTCTACGGCAGCTGCGGCTTCTGGAGCTGAGCGGCTATTAGAGGTTAATCTCCACAATGCGGGAAAGAAAACGGCGTCAGGCAGTTCAAAGAGTCCCCAAGCCGCCTTTGAACAGAGCAGTCAGAGTATAGGACTGACTGGATAAGCTGCTAAAAGGGGAGACGGCGTGGCCGAAGCCACGCCGTCCCTTTGAGGGCGCCATGTTTTCAGGTAGCTTTTCTGTTTTTACGCCCACTACCCTTGCCACTAGTTCCCTTTTCCCAGTCACCCGGCAAGGTAGCGGTACTGGCTGAGCACCGTGTAAATAAGTATCTCGATTCCAGCGGGGAGGCTGTTGGGCTGGTCTAGGTCCGCCTCCTCTACCCGGCCCTCCAGGCGCACCAGCACCCGCCGGCCCTCCAGGGGCAGGAACCCCGGGGTCTCCCGGCTCTCCTCAAAATCCTCCCGGCGGTGGAAAAGGGTAAATTTATCCCGATAGGGAGCGCTGTCGTAGGGGCAGAAGGACGCGCAGTTGCCGCACTCGTTGCACATGCGGTCCACGTGGAGGATCTGGGCCCGGCCGTCGGGCAGGGTAATCACTACGTTGGCCCGGTTGGGGCACACGTCCGCGCAGGTCTGGCAAACCACGTTGCAGCTGAGGCAGCGGTCCCCCTCCCTCCCGGCGGACTCGCAGAGAACGCCCTTTTTGGCGGCGGCATCCTCCCGGCTGGCCCGGGCGGCGGCGGGCATCCGGCAGGCGCGCTGTTCCCCGACGGCCTCCTCCGCGAAAGCGGCGGCGTCCGCAATGCCCTCCAGATCGGAAGAGCA
>CATIYU010000178.1 GCA_949739085.1 uncultured Eubacteriales bacterium
ACCCCGGTGCTGATCTCCTACGCCAACGCCAAGATTGAGGAATTGGACAGCCGCCGTCAGGCCCTTGCCAGCGAGATTGCCAAGCTGACCGCCGAGGCGGTGTCCCCGGAGCAGATTGACACCATTTCCGGCTACCTGGACGATTGGGAAAATGTCAGCTTTGAGGACAAGCAGCAGGTGGTGGATTTGATGATTACCGTCATTCGTGCCACCAGCAAGAAGCTGCAAATTGAATGGAAAATCTGACGACCGGGCATACCGTCAGACCATTATCTTTTTATGCCCTTGTCCAGTGTAGTTCGTAGTAGAGCCCATCCACCGCGTCGTCCAGCCACACCAGCTCCATCCGGCACTGGGCGGTGATCTCATTGGGGCTGGTGTAGAAGTAGAGACAGGCGTCATATTCCCGGCCTGGGGTAAGGAGCGCCTCCTGGTGATTGACATCCAAGCCTTGGACCATCTCTCCGTTGAGGTACAAAAGGCCCTGAGGGCCCACGGCGTCCCATACGGAGTTACAGCCAGTCTCCAGCCGGAAAAAGAGCCTGTGGCCGGGCCGCTCCGGCGGGGCGGTGAAAGAGACATGGAACCAGTAGTGGGCATCCTTCCCCCGGATGGAGTCCTCCCGGCTCCAGGACCTCCAGTCCCCCTCGGGCGGGGTGTTGGAGACCTTATAGCCCACAGGAAGACAGGTAACGCCTTCCAGCGGCTCCGGGGCAGTCTGCCGGAGAAGTGACAGCTGCTCAACAATCACACGAATCTTCTCAAATAAGTAGTCCATAGGCGCTCTCCTTTTGAAGCGGATTTCATATTTGCTTGATGCTGGCCTATTATACAATGGCTTTCACATAAATACAAGGCAGTGTGAATTAGGGCAGGAGTATTGCTCAGTCTAATAAAACTGTTCAATACTCCTGCCCTAATTGAGAGTCAAAAGCCGAGAATTTCGAACCTTTTGTCCATTTAGTTTGTGGAAAGTCTTAGAAGTATATTGCGCCCCTTGGTCACTGTGAAACAGCAGAGACTGAGGAGCATTTCTATTTTGATACGCTTGCCGGAATGTTGATGTAATCAAATATGTGCTGTTTTTAGGGAAATACGCTGTAAGCTACTACTTTTCTTGAGAAAAGATCAAGGATCGCACAGACATATAGATACTTGTCATTGATTTTGAAACAGGTCACATCGCTGACCCAGCGCCAACCGTGTGGAGCATGGAAAGAAATTCTGCAAACGCTCTCTGTCTATTGCAGAAGAGCGGGGCAAAGAACTCATCTGCGATAAGTTGGATATGAGCGCATTTGATAAACAGAAAATTGGGAATCAGGTCGATATCATTCTAGTCCATTCAGATGGCAGTCTACAAATTGAGTTGAAGCACACAGAATATTTTAATTTGCTGCCCAATTGAGGCTATCTTTGCGGCAGATAATATGGTAAAATATAATTTAAACTTTATTTGAACAACAAATTGATGCACCGCTAGATGATGCTGAAGCTGCTGGCAGCAAAAAGTGTACGGACTGCTCAAAAAACAACAGGAGATGCAGGTTATGGGGATCAAATCAGAAGCAAAGCTGACTACATTCGAGGCAATTTGTATGATTGTAGGAAACAGTATCGGGACCGGGATCATTGCGGTGCCTTATCTGGCTACAAAGAACAGCATACTGGATGTTGTGTGGATGGTGGCGCTGGCCTATATCGTCAATGTGATCCTGCATCTGATCATCGCAGATCTTTCTTATAACAACGGCGGTATGCAGTTAGTCAAAAGCTTTGAGGGCGAACTGTTCCGTGGCGCGGCGAAGAAAGCGTTCAGCTGGGTTGTATTTGTGGTGTATGGTTTGGCCATCATGATCGGAGCCAGCGGAAACATCAACGGCGGCGCCCAGATATTTATCAACTGGTTTGGAATGCCTATGTGGACCGCCCAGCTTGTTTATTATGTGATCGCGGGATACGTGGTGTTCATGGGGATGAAAGCGGTGGGCATCGCGCAAAAATATGCCGTCGTACTTCTTATCGCTATTGTAGCGGCCATGACAGCGGGAACATTTATGCACCCCGTCAATACGCTGTACACCGCAGAATTTCACTGGAACAATCTGCTTGCGCTTTACAGTATGGTCGTGTTTGCGACTTCCGCCAATCAGGCGGTCATCCAAGTGGTAAAGGGACTGGA
>CATIYU010000179.1 GCA_949739085.1 uncultured Eubacteriales bacterium
CACCGGCCTCAACGTTTTTTGTTACCATCAGGCCGATAGTTGAGCCAATGCCTCCGAAAGCAATCGCCAACATAAACAGAATAGACAATACTCCCATAACAGTGCTTGTAGAATTGATTTTTGCGGTGAATCCCCGAAATGGCACCAGCCGGTGATTTCTGTATTTCCAGTCGATTCGGTTTCCAAATCGAGCGACAAGAAAGGCGGGGACGCTGGTAAAAAAGCCGAACAGGAACACCAGAAGAAGAACGATTCCTGCGAGAACATCATAGCCTTTTCCGACGGGCTGAAAATATACAAGCAGAAATCCAGCACAGCCAGACAGAACGGACAAGCTGAAAATCAAAACGGCAGATATGCCGCCAGAAACAGAGGCTTTCTCATTTAGCTGGTCATAATAGAGCATATCCCGCAATTGTACCCGGCGTATCCACTTTCCGTTTTTGCGGATGGAATATACGAGCATGATTGCGAAATACAGAAACGTCAGCCCAACGGTAGGCAGGGAGAAGCTGAAATGCAGCATATAAGGCAGTCCGAACATATTCAGCAGAACCGCCTCTAATATCTGAGAGAACAACATCCCCAGGACAATACCCGGCACAAAAGCCAGCAGTCCGATCAGGCTGTTTTCATAAAATATAAGGGTGCTGATTTTCCTGTTGGGGATTCCTGACACCATGTATACACTAAACTCTCTACTACGCTTTTTGAGCATATAATTTATCATGTAGCTGACAATCCACCCCATAATGAGGATAATCAGCAGAGAAGCCGCTACAATCAGGTATGGCAGCAATTCCATATCAGGAAGTGCTTTGACTGTATCCGAAAAAATCAGAGCATTAAAGGCATACATAGAGGCCACCGCGCAGGTGAGCGTCACAAAGAAAAGCGCGTATTCATTGAATTGCCTTTTGGCATTGCGGAGGGACAGCTTCATCAGCATAGATTGTCACCCCCCAGAAGGGAAAGAACGTCCAGGATTTCGTGGTAAAACGTGCTGCGGTTTTTCTCGCCCTTGAGGATTTCATTGAAGATACGCCCATCCTTCAAAAACAGGATGCGTGA
>CATIYU010000180.1 GCA_949739085.1 uncultured Eubacteriales bacterium
CATCTGGATCTCTTGGCCGATGATGCCCCGCTCTTTTTCCACGCTCTCCTGGGTGAAGTAGGGGGTAGAGACGTAGCCCAGCAGGATGCGCAGGTTCTCATAAAATTTGTCCGTAGAGGTCACGTAGTAGGCGGTGACGGCGCTGCTGGTAAAGGCGTTGTCCGAGGCCCCGTTCTGGGCGAACGCCTGCATCACATTGCCTGTCTCGCTGTCAAACATTTTGTGCTCCAGGTAGTGGGCGATGCCGGCGGGGGGGGCCTGCCACCCGCCGTCCAGCCGGAAGCGCATGTCCATGCCGCCGTAGCGCACAGCCAAAAAGGCGTAGCTCTTGGCGTGGCAGGGCTTGTGGACCACCACCACCTCCAGTCCATTGCTGAGCCGCCGCCGGCTCACCTTTTCCCCCAGGCGGGGGTACTCCCTTACATGCATGGCCGGGCCTCCTTCCCTCTCAGGAAATAGATTGTGTCGGGCCGCACCGCGGCGGCGGCCTCCATCACCTGTTCCCGGGTTACGGCGGCAATCCCCGCCTTTAGCTCCTCCAGGGATTCCGCCCCCTCCAGAAGCACGCGGCCCAGCATGAAGTCCTCCATGGCCCCGGCGGAGTCCTCCATGGACCGCAGGGCGCTGGACAGGGAGGTCTGGGCCGCTTCAAACTCCCAGTCCTCCCAGACGCCGTTTTTCAGGTCCTCCAGCTGGGCCAGAATTTCCTCCATGGCCCGGCCGAAATCCTCGAACTCAATGCCCGAGGACACAAACACCAGCCCCTTGGCCCAGTAGTAGGAGCTGTCGGCGTAGTAGCATAGGCCGCGCTTCTCCCGCACGTTTACAAACAGCTTGGAGCTGCTGCCGCCGCCGAACATGGCGTTCATCATCATGTTAGCGGGCCGGTTGGTATATGCTGTGCGGCATCCAATGCACAGCTTGCCCTGGGCGACATCCATCTCCTCCGTCACCACCCGTGGCTCCTGGCGGGCCAGAAGCCGCAGCGTGGGCTCCAGCGCCAAAACGTCCCCACGGGGCAGGGCAGCGAAGGCCCGGGTAAACGCCCCTCTCACCCGCTCTTCCGGTGCGCTACCGCAGTAGAACAGCTCCAGCCGGGCCCGGGGCAGAAGCTCCCGGTAATGGCGCTCCAGGTCCTCCTGGGTGATGGCCTCCACGTCCCGGGCCGTCCCCATACGGCCTACGCCAAAGGGCTCCCCGGCGCACATCTCCTCCAGTAGGCGGCGGGCGGCATAGGAGCGCTTGTCGTTGACGTCACTGCGGATGAGGTCCGCCAGGTTCTCCCGCTCGCTGGCAATATAACCGGCGTGCAGGCGGCCATTCTGGAGGGCGGGGCGCAGCAGCATCTCTCCCAGCAGGTCCGTCAAGGGCTCCAGAAGCCGCTCCCGGTTGGGCAGGTACCTGTCGTCAACACAGCTGGCGGAAAAGCCCAGGAGCTGTACCTCCCCCTTCTTCCGGACTGTAGGGTCCAGCCGGGCCCCGTAGAGCATGTCCAGTTCCCGGCCCAGCGCCGTCATGTCCGGAAAGCGGGCCGTGCCCCGGCTGAGGACGTTCACCAGGAGGGCGCTGCGCCCTGCCGTCTCCCGGCGCAGAGGCGCCGCCAGCTGGGCGCTGAGGAAGCTGGTCTTGAATTTTTCCGAGGGGACGTATGTGAAATACATATTATCCCCAATCTGTTGTCGCGTCATGTGCCGGTTTCTCCTTCTTCTTACAAATCCCTCCTAGTATATACCATTTTTGCCGGGGTTTCCATAGGCCGGATGTAAATTTTTTCTTCGCCCCCTTTTTCCAGTCTCTGCGCGGCGCTCCACTGGCGGAGGGCGAAGCCGGGATCCTGTGGAATATTTTGCCTCAAATTTCGAAAGGCATGTTGAAAAGAGGCTGTTTTCGTGGTAAACTAAAACGTTAGCGGACGGAATACCGTCTCCGCCCGGCGCGACACCACCTTACAGAGAACATAGGGACGCTCATGAAATCAAAAAACAACCTGTTTTCCACAGCCCTCCGCCTGTTTGCTATGGCGTTGGTGCTGGCGGCCTACGCCGGGGCGAATATGCTTATTGACCCCTTCGGCGTTTTCGGAGACCCCCTCTTCCACTGGTACAGCTACAATGAAACCAATAATCCCCGCACTGCCAAGCTGGCCTGGCTGGAGGAGCACCACCAGGAGTTCGACTCCTATATTATTGGTTCCTCCTGCTCCGCCTCCTACAATCCCGAGGAGCTGAACGAATACCTGGACGCCAGGTTTTATAATATGTTCACCTACGGCAGCGATATCCGGGACTACCGGGACCACGCGGCCTACCTGCTGGAACACTATGAGGTAAAAAACCTGCTGCTGAACCTGAATTTCACGGAGGCTGTCACCTACGACACCGGGGAGGACGACATCAACTACCGGATGCACGCCCTGGCCTCCGGGAAAAGCCGGCCGCTTTTCTACCTGCGGTACGCCTTCGCCAGCTCCCAGCACGCCATTGACAAGGTGTCCGCCTATTTCCGGGACAGCTTTTTGCCCCAGACTTTCGACGTGTTTGATGCCGCCACAGGCTGCTACGACAAGCGCGCCCGGGACGTGGAGAAGATTGGGGACCCGGACGTCTACCAAGCCGCCCACGGCGGGGACTTCTATTTCAGCTATCCCGGCGCGGAGGAGCTGCCCTACCTGGACCAGTGCGTCCAGGCGGTAGAGGACATCCGGGACATGTGCCAGGCCCGGGGCGTGAACCTGATGGTTATCTGTTCCCCCACCTATGCCGCCCACCTGGACGCCTACGGCGAGACGGCCCTGCGCCGGTACAAGACGGCCATTGCCCAGGTGGTGGATTTCTGGGATTTTAGCTGCACCTCCCTCTCCTACGACAGCCGGTATTTCTATGACGCCTCCCACTTCCGCAACGCCGTGGGGACCATGGTTCTGGCGGAAATCTTTGATAACCAGGATGTCTACCGCCCCCGGGACTTCGGCGCATATGTCACCGCCGGGAACTGCGAAGCCTACCTGGACCGTTTGGCGGAGAATCCGCCGGCGGCGGACCAGGCGGAATACACCGCGGATGTGCCCATCCTCATGTACCACCACTTCAGCGCCGGGGAGGACGGGGCGGTGACGCCGGAGCTCTTCGCCGCCCATCTGGAGGCTTTGCAGGTTGCGGGCTATACCGCCGTCAGCTTCCAGGAGATGATTGACTATGTATATCATGGCGGGGACCTGCCAGAGAAGCCGGTGTGCATCACCATGGACGACGGCTACCTCAGCAACTATGAGACCGCCTGGCCCCTGCTGGAGGCATACGGCATGAAGGGGACCGTCTTTGCCATCGGCGCGTCTGTGGGCCACCGGGAGTTCTATAAGGACACGGAATTCCGCCTCACCCCCCATTTCGGCTACGAAGAGGCCCGGGAGATGCTGACCGTTCTGGACTTCCAGTCCCACACCTACGACATGCACCAGTGGGCCCCCTTCGAGTCCGGAGACCAAATCCGCACCTCGGCCCTTCCTCTGGCGGAAGAGACGGAGGAGGACTACGCCGCCGCGCTGGCCGCCGACCTGGAGCGGTATGAGGCGGAGCGGCGGGCGGAGCTGGGGGAGGGCTTCTGCGCCCTGGCCTACCCCGGCGGCTACTACAACACCCTCACCGAGGTGCTCATCCATCAGGCGGGCATCCCCGTGACCCTCTCCATCCAGACGGACAGCCGGAACGTATTGGTCCGGGGCCTGCCCCAGAGCCTCTACGCCCTGTGCCGCTGGAACGTCACAGCGGATACCACCCCGGAGGCGCTGCTGGAGATGGTGGGCGGACAGTAATTTTGCGCAAATTCTACCACAGGAGAAAAGCGGACTATGTCAATTGTGACGCTGCGGTTTTTTATCTTTACAGGGATTGTCCTGGCGGAGTACTGGCTCTGCCCCAAAAGATTCCGGTGGGTGGTGCTGCTGGCGGGCAGCGGGTACTTCCTGCTGGCGGGCACCCAGTTCAACTGGGCGGTGTGCGCTGTGTTCGCGGCGGAGACGCTCCTCGCCTGGCTGGCGGCGCTGATGGTGCGGCGGCTGGAGGGGGAGCGGCTGAAAACCCTGGTCACCGCCGGTGCGGTTATTTCTCTCGCCGCCGCGCTGATTCTATACAAAGATTTATCGTTTTTCGTCAATAATATTAACCGGGTAGGGGCGCTGGCAGGGTTCAGCTTCGGCCTGACGCTGCCCCAGTGGGCCGCTCCATTTGGCATCAGCTACTACAGCCTGATCCTCATCGGCTATTTGCTGGATGTGCGCTGGGGGACGGTGGAGGAGCCAGAGAAAAATCCGCTGAAGGTGCTGCTCTTCGCCGGGTACTTCCCCCAGATGACCTCCGGCCCCATCACTCGCTGGAACGGCATGGAGGAGGCCCTCTCCGGCGGGGCGCGGTGGGACCTTAAGCAGTTTCAGTTCGGCTTGCAGCGGTTTTTGTGGGGGCTCTTCAAGAAGCTGGTGCTGGCGGACCGCCTGGCAGTGGCCGTGGCGGCGCTATACGGCGGGGAGACTTACACCGGTGTGCTGGTGGTCCTGGCGGCTGGGCTCTATATTGCCCAGCTCTACGCCGATTTCAGCGGCTGCATGGACATTGTTATTGGCGTTTCCCAGCTCTTTGGCGTCCCGCTGGCGGAGAACTTCCGTCAGCCCTTCGCCGCTACGAACCTCTCCGAACTCTGGCGGCGCTGGCACATGACCCTGGGCGTATGGGTGCGGGACTACCTCATGTATCCGGCACTGAAATCTGGCTGGATGAAGGCCATACGGGGCTTCTGCAAGAGGCGCTGGGGGAAAAAGGCGTCCCGGGAGATCCCCACCTATATCGGGATGTTCCTCACCTGGTTCTGCGTGGGCTTCTGGCACGGCGGGTCCTGGAAATATATCTTCGGCAGCGGTCTCTTTTTCTTCGCCATGATCGCCGGGGGGATGCTGCTGGAGCCGGTGTTCAAGCGGCTGATTGCCGCGCTTAAAATTAACACAGAAGCCTGGTCCTGGAAATTTTTCCAGCAAGTGCGGTCCTTCTGCCTGTTCTCGGCGGCGGTGTCCTTTGACCGGCGGGAGAGCTTCGGCGCGGGCCTGCGGGCCTGGAGGACCGTCTTCACCGACTGGAACCCCTGGACGCTTTTTGACGGTACGCTAATGAATCTGGGCCTGGACGGGAAGGATATGACCATATGCGCCCTGGGCCTTCTGGCGGTGCTGGCGGTGTCCATGCTGCGGGAGCGGTATGGCAGCGTCCGGGAGCTGCTGGCCCGGCAGAATCTGGCTTTCCGGTGGCTCATCTATCTGGCCCTCTTCCTGGCGGTGTTGGTGCTGGGGTGCTATGGGCCGGGCTATAACGCGGCGGACTTCATTTACGCCGGCTTTTAAAGCCGGAGGAGGAGACAAAAAATGGATCTGAACACCCTGTTTACCCCGCCCTTTACCGGGGAACTGCTGGCCAAGCGGAAGAAAATCCGCAGGCTGCTGCTGGAGAGCGGCGGCGAGTGGCTGGACAAGCGGATCGCCATTCTGGGCGGCTCCACTACCCACGACGTCACCGGCGCACTGGAGCTCTTCCTCCTCCGCCACGGCATCCGCTGCACCTTCTACGAGAGCGAGTACGCCCAGTACTGGCAGGACGCCATGTTCCCCAATCCGGAGCTGGAGGCGTTTCGCCCGGACATCATCTATATCCACACCTCCAACCGCAACATCAGCCGCTGGCCGGAGCTGGCGGACAGCCCGGAGGCGGTGGAGGACATGCTGGAGGAGGAGTACGGGCGGTTTGCCGCCATGTGGGACCGCCTGGCCCAAACCTACGCCTGCCCTATCATTCAGAACAACTTCGAGTACCCCTACTGGCGGCTCATGGGGAACCGGGACGCCAGCGACGTCCGCGGGCGGGTGAACTTCGTCACCCGGCTAAACCTGAAATTTGCCGGATACGCCCAGAGCCGCAAAAATTTCTATCTCAACGACATTAATTACCTCTCCGCCGCCTTCGGCCTGGAGCGGTGGAGCGACCCCTTCTACTGGCATATGTATAAGTACGCTCTCTCCCTCCCCGCCGTGCCCGATCTGGCCCAGAGCGTGGCCAACATCGTCAAGTCCCTCTACGGCAAGAACAAAAAGGCCCTTGCCCTGGACCTGGACAACACCCTCTGGGGCGGCGTGGTGGGCGACGACGGCCCGGAGAATTTGCAGGTGGGTCAGGAGACCTCCATGGGCCAGGCCTACAGCGAGTTTCAGGCGTATCTGAAAGCCCACAAGCAGCTGGGGGTCATCCTGAACGTGGTGAGCAAAAACGAGGCGGAAAACGCCATGGCCGGGCTGAGCCGCCCGGATATGACCCTCACGCCGGAGGACTTTATTATGGTCAAGGCCAACTGGGAGCCAAAATCCCAGAACTTGGCGGACATTGCCCACACCCTGTCCCTGCTGCCGGAGAGCTTCGTGTTCGTGGACGACAACCCCGCTGAGCGGGAGATCGTCCGCCAGCAGCTGCCGGGGACCGCCGTGCCGGAGCTGGGAGAGCGGCCAGAGCAGTATATTCAGGCCATCAGCCGCATGGGGTATTTTGAGGTGACGGAGCTCTCCTCCGACGACGCCGCCCGCACGGAGATGTACCGCCAGAACGCCGCCCGCTCCCGGGCGGAGACCAGCTTTGCCGACTACAGCGAGTACCTGCGCTCCCTGGAGATGCGGGGGGAGATCCGGCCCTTCGCGCCCCTGTACTTCTCCCGGATCGCCCAGCTTACCAACAAGTCCAACCAGTTCAACCTCACCACCCGGCGCTTCACTCAAGCGGAGATCGAGGCCATGGCGGCGGACGGGAGCTATATCACCCTGTACGGCAGGCTGGCGGACAAGTTCGGAGACAACGGCGTGGTATCCGTGGTGGCGGGGGAGAAAAAAGAAAACCGTCTGGATATCATCCTCTGGCTTATGAGCTGCCGGGTTCTGAAGCGGGACATGGAATTTGCCATGATGGACGCCCTGGCGGAGCAGTGCCGGGCCCAGGGCCTGACCGAGATCCGGGGGTACTACTTCCCCACCGCCAAAAATGGAATGGTGCGGGATTTCTACGAGAAGCAGGGCTTTGCCAAGCTCTCGGAGGATGAGGCGGGCAATACCGTGTGGCGGCTGGATATCGGCGGCGGCTATGAGAAGAAAAACCACGTGATTGAAGTGGATAATTCAGTAAAGGAGCAATAAACATGAACAGAACAGAGATTTTTGAGAAGCTGACCGAGGTTTTCCGGGACGTGTTTGACGACGGGGCCATCACCATCAGCGAGACCACCACAGCGGCGGACATTGAGGACTGGGACTCCCTCACCCATATCACCCTGCTGGCCACGGTGGAGGAGGAGTTTGGCGTTAAGTTCAGCATGAAGGCGGTCCAGGGCCTGAAGAATGTGGGCGAGCTGGCGGACCTCATTGCGGAGGCGCTGTAGCCATGCGGGTTCACCACGTGGGGTATCTGGTGAAGCGGCTGGAAAAGGCCAGGGACAGCTTTTTGTCCCTGGGCTTCAAAGCTGCGGGCGGCGCTGTGTACGACGAGCGCCGGGACATCGACATCCTCTTTATGGAGAAGGACGGGTACCAGGTGGAGCTGGTAAGCCCCCGGTCGGACGCGTCCGTGGTGGCGGGGCTCATCAAGACCTACAAGAACGCGCCCTACCACCTCTGCTATGAGGCGGCGGACTTTCCGGCGGAGCTGGCCGGCCTGGAGAAATCGGGCTTTACAAGAATTGACGCCCCTACACCAGCCCCCGCCTTGGACGGGCGGCGGGTGTGCTTTCTCATGAGCCCCTGCATCGGACTTGTGGAGCTGCTGGAGGGTCCGCCTCCGGCGGCACAGTGAGAGGGGGCGTTCCTTTGCGCGCAAAGCCCTCCCGGCTGGGTCCGGTTCTGAAATGCGCCGCCTTTCTCCTGCTGCTGGCCCTGACGGTCCAGCTGGCCTCCGGCGTGCTGCGGAACAAAAACTATGCCTCCGCCAGCGCCGCCTTCTACGAGGAGCCTAAAGACTCCCTGGACGTGCTTCTTATGGGCTCCTCCCACATGCTCAACGCCGTGGCCCCCATGCAGCTGTGGGAGGAGCACGGCATCGCCTCCAACAACCTGGCCCAGAACGGCCAAGTGCTGCCGGTGACCTACTACCATCTACAGGAGGCCCTGCGCTTCCAGCGGCCCAAGCTGATCGTGCTGGATATTTACAAGGCCATTCAGGACAGCCTCATCGACTCCACCGCCTCCCTCCACTACACCCTGGACAACATGACCTTTGGCCTGCCCAAGCTGCGGGCGGTTTTCGACCTGCTGCCCCAGGGAGAGCGGATGGAATTCCTGGTGGATATTATCCCCTACCACAGCCGCTGGAAAGAGCTGACCCAGGCCGATTTCACGCCGCCGGACACCACGGAGAAGGGGGCCCAGGCCCTCTTTGCCATCACGCCCCTGCCGGATTTCACCGTCATGCCTGCCAGCGCGGCGGCGGAACCGGTGGAGGTGGCCCTGCGGTACCTGGAGAAAATTGTGGCGCTGTGCCGGGAGGAGCAGGTGGAGCTGCTCTTTGTGGCGGTGCCCTTCGCCACCCCGGCGGACGACGATCTGAGCCGCCAGGAGGTGGTCAACGGCATGGCCGCCTACGCGGAGGCGTGGGGGGTGCCCTTTGTGAACATGATGCACCACACAGAGGAGATGGGCTTTGACTACGCCCAGGACATGGCGGACGTGTTTCATGCCAACTGGCGGGGTATGGAAAAAATTACCGCTTGGCTGGGGGACTACCTGGCGGACCACTACCCCCTCCCGGACCGGCGGGGGGAGAGCGCCTACCAGAGCTGGAACGAAGCTCTGGAAAACTACCACGCCTATCTGGACGCCGCGATAGCCGCCGCTGGGCATTGACGGATGAACGCCGCCGTAGTATAATAGAAGAGGTACTTTCAACCGGGTCTTTTCAAGAAAGGTGGTATCTGTGATGAGCGTTATGGTATGGGTGTGGCTGGGCGCTGTGGCCCTGTTCTCATTTGTGGAGGCCGTTACACTGGCGCTGGTCTCCGTGTGGTTTGCCGCCGGAGCTCTGGCGGCCACCTTCGCCGCCTACGCAGGCATGGAGCTGACCAATCAGCTGCTCCTTTTTGTGGGCGTATCCCTGGTGGCCTTTGCCGCCGTGCGGCCTCTGGCAAGGCGGTTTCTGGAGCCCCGCTTTGTCCCCACCAACGCCGACCGCCTGTTGGGCGTAAAGGCCCGGGTAACGGAGACGATCGACAACGCCAGTGCCACCGGTGCGGTCTATGTGGACGGCAAAACCTGGACCGCCCGAAGCGCCAGCGGCGCGGTGATCCCGGCGGGAGAGCAGGTGGAGGTGGAGCGGATGGAGGGCGTGAAACTGATTGTCCGCGCCCGGGCGGCGGTAACCGTATCCCAGCCCTACTAAAATATAGACAGACGGGCGGCGCCTATATTGGCGCCGCCCTCTTTTTTGCTGTTATTTCCTTCCGCGCCGTGGGGACGCTTCCCCCTACTCCTCCGCCAGCAGATACAGCTGTACAGACTGGTAATCCCCCCAGAACCGGGGCAGGAGATATCCGGCGTTCATAAGTACGTCGCCGCCGTAGAGCCCGCCGCCGTTGACACGGTATTGCAGAGCCGGGTCCAGGCCCTTGAGCCGCAGCGGGGGGAACACGTTCCCGGCACTGGCCGGGCCGGTGACCACGGATACCAGGGCCTCCCGGCGGTCCCGGGACACCTGCTCCCAGGCGGTGAAGGGCCCCGGCTGGAAGGGGTCGGTTAGGCGGTAGTAGTCGCCGAAATGGAGGAGCTCATACCGGGCCTTGTAGGTCTCAATCTGCCAGCGGATAATCTCCCTCTCCTCCTCCGTACACCGGCCCAGGTCCATCTCGTAGCCAAAAGCGCCGCTCATGGCCACCACTCCCCGGGTCTCCAGGGGCGTCACCCGGCCGTTCTGCTCATTGGGGGAGACGGACACGTGGGATCCCATGGTACAAACCGGGTAGCAGAAGGAGGTGCCGTACTGGATGCGCAGGCGGTCGATGGCATCGGTGTTGTCACTGCACCAGATCTGGGGTGTGTAGTAGAGCATCCCGCCGTCGAAGCGGCCGCCGCCGCCGCAGCATCCCTCCACAAGAATCTGGGGGAAATCCTGGTGGATGCGCTCCAGCAGGTCGTAAACCCCCAGGACGAACCGGTGGTACCCCCCCCCCTGCCGCTGAGGGGGCAGAGCGGCGGACCAGACGTCGGTAAGGCTGCGGTTCATGTCCCACTTGACGTAGGATACAGGGGCGCTGGAGAGGACGGCCTTCAGCTGGCTGTAGACGTGGTCCCGGACCTCCCGGCGGGAGAAGTCCAGCACCAGCTGGTTGCGGCTCCTGGCGGGGTCACGGCCCGGCACCCGCAGAGCCCAGTCCGGGTGTTCCTGGAAAAGAACGCTGTCCTCGCTGACCATCTCCGGCTCCACCCAGAGGCCAAAGGAGAGGCCCAGCTGTTCCATCCGGGGGACCAGGGCCCCCAGCCCCCCGGGGAGCTTCTTCTCATTGCCCTGCCAGTCCCCCAGGCCGCTGTTGTCGTCGTCCCGGACGCC
>CATIYU010000181.1 GCA_949739085.1 uncultured Eubacteriales bacterium
CTGGCGGTAGTGCTGGCGCTGGTGACAGCCCACAACAGCCAGTATAAAAACCTCCTGTATAACGTGACTACCGCCTCGGAATTCAACCAGGACTTCAAGGATAGCATCGACCTCAAGATGTACTACTATGTCATAGAGAGCCGGTATTCCGAAGGCCTGCCCATCCAGGAGGTCCAGGCTGCCCAGTCCCTGGCGAAGGATCTCCTCCACACCACCCGCCAGAAGGACAGCCTCCAGGCCGTCACCAGCGTGCTGGACCTGTGCGAGAACCTGGAGGAAAAGATCTATCAAATTGAGCGGACCCAGAGCTATGATAGCCGTCAGATGCAGCTGGAAAACAACGTCTATGTCCTTACGGCCCTGATTCAGGAGTACATGTATACCTACCTCTACTGCGAGTCGGTGCAGCTGAACCTTTTGCAGCGGCAGATTTCCCAGCAGATTGCGGCGGAGATCTTTTTGGTGCTGGCGCTGTCCGGCGGCCTGATCTTGCTGCTGTTCCGCTACAGCGTCCGGCTGAGCCGCTCCGTCACCCAGCCGCTGGTAGACCTGAGCCGCCGGGCGGAGGAGGTCACCGGCGGCGACCTGACGGTCCGGGAGCCGGTCCGCTCGGAGATCTGCGAAATCCGCACCCTTAGCGAGGGCATGGAGCAGATGATCGCCCGCATCAACGCACAAATTCAGGAGATCACCCAGAAACAGGCCAGCCTCCGCCGGGCGGAGCTGGCCCTGCTCCAGGCGCAGATCAATCCCCACTTCCTCTATAACACCATGGATACCATCATCTGGCTCATTGAGGCGGACCGGCCCCAGGCGGCGGTGGAGATGGTGTCCGGCCTGTCGGACTTCTTCCGCCACTCCCTGAGCCGGGGGGAGGACGTTATCAATCTGGGGGAGGAGGAGCAGCACGTGCGCAGCTACCTCCAGATTCAGCAGGCCCGCTACAAGGATATTCTGGACTATACGATTGCAATTGATCCCGCTCTCCAGGACACCCGGCTCCCCAAGCTGACGCTCCAGCCCCTGGTGGAAAACGCCCTGTACCACGGCATCAAGGGCAAGCGGGGTAGGGGACGCATCTGCGTCGTCAGCCGGGAGGAGGGGCCGGATGTGCTCCTTCAGATCACCGACGATGGCGCGGGCATGACCGAAGGGTGTCTGGAGGAACTGCGCCAGGCCATGGAGAGCGGGGAGCGGGTGGGCTTCGGCCTGGCTACGGTCCACGAGCGGCTGCGCCTGCTGTTTGGCTGTCCCTATGGGCTGACGCTCGCCAGCCGGGAGGGGGCGGGGACTACGGTGACGGTGCGGCTGCCCCGCCGGGAACAGGAGGAGATATGAAACGGCAGATACTGACCGCGCTGCTGGCGCTGAGCCTCGCCCTGTGTTCCGCCTGCGGGGCCGCGCCGGACGTTCCCAGCGGGGAGTTGACTGTTATCGGCATGTGCCAGGTGGGGGCGGAATCCGACTGGCGGGTGGCCAACTCCGAGTCCATGAAAGCGGTCTTTACCGAGGAGAACGGCTACCGTCTCCTGTTTGAGGACGCCCGGCAGAAGCAGGAAAATCAGATTGCCGCCATCCGCAAGTTTATCCAGCAGCAGGTGGACTATATCGTCCTCATGCCCATCAGCGAGGGGGGCTGGGACTCGGTTCTTCAGGAGGCCAAGGAGGCGGGCATCCCCGTCATCTTGGTGGACCGCATGGTGGACGTGGAGGACGAGAGCCTCTACGCCGCCCACGTGGGCTCAGACTTTTTCCAGGAGGGGGCCTGGGCCGCCGCCTGGATGGACCGGACCTTTCAGGGGACGGGCAGCCCTGTCCGCATCATCCATATCCAGGGCACCCTTGGCTCCACCGCTCAGTTGGGCCGGACAGCAGCGCTGGAGGAGGCGCTGGCGGCCCACGAAAACTGGGAGCTGCTGGCCCGGCTGGATGGGGACTTCACCCAGGCCAAGACCTATGAGGTCATGACGGACTACCTCTCCTCCCTGCCGGGGAGGGGAGAGATTGATGTGGTCTACTGCGAGAACGACAACATCGCCTTTGGCGCTCTCCAGGCCCTGGAGGAACATGGCTACGCCTGTGGGCGGCAGGGCGTGAATGTCATCACCTTTGACGCCACCCGGGGCGCGCTGCTGGAGTGTCTGAAGGGAAACATCTCCCTGGCGGTGGAGTGCAATCCGCTGCTGGGCCCTCTGGTGGAGGAGGCCGTCCAGACCATGGAGGCGGGCGGGACGCCGGAGAAGCACCGCTATGTGGAGGAGCAGCTTTTTACTGCGGAGGACTTGACAGCGGAACTGGTGGAGGGCCGGGAGTACTGAGAAAAAGCGCCGGGTTCTTCTACATCGGATAATTGCCCTTCTTCCCATTCAAAGTCCCAGCAGGAATTGCTCCAAATGTAACTCCGGCCACGACAATAATACCTTTCCTTATTCACAGGAAATTCCCTGTAATGTTCGTCCGGGATTTCCTCAAAAATTTCTTGGTCTATGTAGTAAACATGGAAATTAAACGCATATCCTTTCTCTCGAATGGCTCGGATTGCGTCTAACATATCGGCGTCCCTGTTTTCCACCGGCGCGGTGGTATAGCAAGTTATTCCGATACAGCTATCCTCACCTTGAAAGGCCATTGAAAGCAATTCAGCCGATGTGGTGTCCTTGGTCGTGTACGGTGGAGCATACCAATACGGTTCAACTGAGATTTTGAAATTTTCATATACGTCAGCAAGAATTTTTTCTGCATCCTCCTTGATTTCGTCCCGGCGGAGAAACACGATATAGTTATCTACAATACAGCCCTTTTGTTCCAAATATTTAACATGGAAACTCCAATCTGCAAAATACTGTGACCTCATTATAGCATACGCAAGAGCAGATTTCCACCGGTATCGAACAGCAACACCCAACGAGACCGGGTAAACGGTCAAGGGTGACAGTAATTCGGTTTTAGCCTCGCTGGAAAGCGGCACAAGGGGGCGGTGTATGCCGGCGGCGCGTCCACCGCGTGACCGGGCCGGCAGGCGAGAGCAGTCCCTTGCTTCGCGGCGGGATATTTAATTCCCTGATAAACTAGTATATACCGCAAAGCAACCTGTCATCTGTTTTTCAAATGCTCCAAAACCCCCAAAGTAACCGGCTTAAAAATAACATAAAGGCCATAGCCCAGCACTCCGCCGGTCACATTCGTAATCAGATCCGTGATGTCTGAGGAACGATCAAAGAACGGCTGTAACAGTTCAATACCAAGGCTCATTAAAAAGCAGAAAAACACTGTCACACCCAATTTAGCCCTTTTGTCTTGGGCCAGTGGAAACAGGAAGCCGAAAGGCATGGTCATGATAACGTTCAAAAACACCTGCCTGGAAAAGTCCCCTCTCCCTAAAGAAACATCGATAAACGGCACCAAATTCATGGGTTTATAGGGGTGGTCTAGCATAAATGGGATGGATACAGCCACCGGCATCATGGTAAAATAGAGTACTAGAGAAAGGTATGCATACATGAGGGTTTTGACAAGCAGCCTGTCTCTACCCTGGGACCTCCACTTCCTGAAAAAGACGAACGCATACAGGAAGACCAACACTATAAAGTCTATAAAATATTTTATCAGGTACTTCATTGCATCACTCTTTTCGCTTACCGCCCTATCCCAGTCCCGACTTATTGAGGTGTGTCCATGGCAAGTATAGCACAACCATGGAAGCAAATCAACCAGCCGGAGAGGGAGCTTTCCCGCCCGCGCCGAGTTCGAGGCAGAGCGGTATGAACTGCGGCAGGCACAGCAGGCGCTCAAACAACGTGAGCAAGTGTGTGTGGGGCTGTGGCTTCAAATGGGAAAACAAATACATTATGTGAAATACCTCTCCCATCGATCAGCGGCACTCCAGGCAGCTTTACAGGAATTGTGCCCCCGGCTGTCCTCCGTTGGGGACATGAAACGGTTTTACGATACCGTCTCCCCCAGCATGGATCGGGAGAACTTCATGCTGTATAGTAAAACCAGTTGAAAAAAGGTAGGGCAACGAGAAGAATAAGAACATGAGCTATTCAAAAAGATACAGGGAACACACAATAGAATACCGGCAGGCAGAACATAGCTTGGAAGCGGCCCATGAAGTCTTCAAGTTTTCCAAATCGACGATAATGGGAAAAGCAGCGGCGGATCAGGAAGAGATCAAAGATATACCGCTGGAAAAGATCGCCTATGTGGGTGAAAGCGGTATAGATACATACTTGTATCGTGAATACGGGTATGCGTTACGTGGACAGCAGGCTTTTTGAGTTCTGGTTTTCCAACCATCTTCTGCCTTCTCTGGAACAAGGAATCGTGATTGTGATGGATCATGCTTCATTCGATTCCAAAGAGCGGCTGCTTTTTGTTGCCCAAACTGCCGGATGCAGACTTCTCCTTCTTCCCCCCCACTCCCCAGAACTCAATCCTATTGAACATTTCTGGGCCTGGCTGAAGCGCTTTTTGAGGAAAATCCTTCCCTCTGTCCATTCCTTTGATGATGTCCTTCGTACCGCTTTTCAACTGTGGTGACTATACTATTTAGCGCGGAAGAGTATCAAGTACATACTGGACAACGATCGGAAGAAGTGGGGAAAAAGCCCTGGGAACAGGTGATGATTGCGAAGCGCCGCAGGAGCGATACAATATGAATCTGAAAATCAGGAAGATCAATGTGGAATAGAGAAAAACGCGGCCAAAATCACCGAACTGCAAGCCCGCCAGCAGGGAGACTGGGCCCGCCCAGGAATCCGGGCAGGCCCCGGCGGACGGCAACTTCTCCACCGACCTGGACAGCCTCTTTGAAATGCTGTTCTCTGGGGAAGTGAGCACAGCCTGTTCGTTCGGCGGCAGGGAGCGGACCCCGGACAAAGTAATGCGGGCCTTTGCCAGTCTGAAGGTGGACAGCGCTGCCGAAACCGCCCAACCGGAAAAAATGTTAAACTGGCGACAGTGAGCATATCTCAAAAGAGTATTGATTACGGCAGGTAAAAGACATCGCTTGTCCCAGAGCCGGAGTCCACAAAGGGGAGGTCCAGCTGCTTTGCTCCGCCGATAAGCCAGAGCAAAGCCTCCACGTATGCCCAGTCCAGTTCGCCCAGGCCGGTGGCCCCAGGGCCAGAGTCATACTCTCCGCTTTCCTCGTTTTACAGGAAAGTGCAGAGATTATAGCTGGTCAGCCGTCCATCTTGATCCAATACCGGCGTAGGCTCGCCATCCTCCGCCATATACGGGTTGGGGACCTTGACCCATTCCAGCCAGCCGTAATTTTCTGGCGTGCCGCCCATGATGAAGTAATAGGTCAGGCCGGTTTCCGGATCGCTGCCGTCGTAAATATAGGGAGTATCATCACTGATTTTATCAGTGATGTCGGTGCGTTCCTCGTCCAGCACGAAAAATAGCCGTCCGTCCTCCACCTCAATAGAGGAAGCACCATGCTCATAAGTTACGCTCCTGCTGTCGGGGTTCTGTTCAAAGGTCAGCGTGGTATTGAGCAGCCGGTATGCTTGGTGTACCAAAGAGGGGAGTCCCGCACCCATCAGCACGAGTGCTGCCGCCAGGCCCGCCGCAAGAAGGAGCTTTTTCTTCCTGGTCAGCCGCTTCCTCCACGCTGGGGCTTTAATGCCTGCCAGCACACGGGCCTTTACTGCTTCCGGGGCAACATCGCTTGCATCCGCCGGAAAAAACTCTGTGTCGGTGTATTCATCCATAATCTTAGAGATCTCCAGGTGTTCCATATCCATACCCTTCCTTTCTCAATTCGTTTTTCAGCGTCTCTCGCCCCCGGCGCAGCCAGGTCTTGGCGGTGGACAGGCTTATCCCCATGGGCCAGCGCCGCCTCCTGAACAGTCTGGCCATAATAGTAGTGCCGCACGAACAGCTCCCGTTGGGGACGTTCCAGCCGGGACAGAGCCTGATTTACCATGCGGGCCGTCTCCCGGCGGTCCAGGAGCCTGTCAGGACCGTCAGTCTCCAGGAGCAGGATGTCGTCCTCCAAGGGGAGGCTTTCGCATTCCGAGCGAAGACGATTGAAAGCCCGGTTGCGGGCGATAGTTCCCAGGTAGCCCTTGACCTGACCGGGGCGGAGCTTGTCCCGGTTGTTCCAGGCAGCTAGGAACACGTCTGCTGTTAGTTCCTCCACATCGGCCTGCCGGCCCCGGAGGATGCGGGCAATCACAGAGGGAATATAAGGGGTATAGCAGTCGATCAGCTCCGCCAGGGCATCCGGACTGCCCCGGCGCAGTGCCTTTACCAACTCCGCTTCGGTCATAGAACCACCTCCTCGCGGTACCTTAGAAAAGCTTTTCACCAATCATAACACATGAGAGAGGAAAATGGTTTCAAAAAGTATAAAATATGTTTTATCAAAATATCAACAGGCGAGTAACGCTGCAGAAGGCACACCTTGGTTAAAACGTCAGGGTGTGCTTTTTGTAGTAGAGTTTTTTCTAGAACACCCTTGACAAACCTGGTCTTGACTTGGCGCGGCTGACAGCTCATAATAGAAATGTTTCCTGCACAATAAAAGGAGGTTGCCCTATGAAGGAATTGTTTCTTGGCGAATATATCAAAAACCGGCGTATGGATTTGGGGCTGACCCAGGAGCAGCTGTGTGAGGGAATCTGCGAACCCATCACCCTCTCCCGGCTGGAAAACGGCAAACAAACCCCCTCCCGCAACCGCATCA
>CATIYU010000182.1 GCA_949739085.1 uncultured Eubacteriales bacterium
ATACTCCTGCTCATAGCGGTAGCCCCGGCCGATGATGTTCAGCTTCATGGGGGGCTCCTCGGTGATGCCGGTGTCGATGCCCTTCATCCAGTGGTCGTACCACCGCAGGCACTCCTCGTCCATAAAGCGGTAGGGCAGCTCCATGCCGTTGTAGCCCTCCATCACGCCGCAGCGCTTGTAGCACTTGGTCTCGGTGGAGTTCATAGCGTTGAAGACAGGGGCGCTCCATCGACCGGTGGGGGCCCAGCCGCACTTGAAGTAGGTGGGGACGGTGAGCTTGTCGTACTTGTACTTCATGGACCGGGCCTTCCAGAACTCGTCCTCGTTGGGATGGATCAGGTAGTCCAGATAGAAGGTGTGGTACTTGGGGGGCCAGGTGGTCAAGATCTTGTTGAAGAAGGAGTTGATGGCGACGTCCGGGTCCTCCTGGGCCTGGGCGATGCGCTCCTTGGTCTTGTCCTCTCCCTCGTCGTGGAGGGTCCAGGGCACCGGGTTGTTGGAGGGGCACAGCTCCCAGTACATGTTCATGTAGGTGTTGGCTACCCCGCCGTAGCGGCCGTGCTGGTAGTAGTCGTCGGTGTAGCTCAGGGGCATGATGCAGGTCAGGTGGGGAGGCTGGAGGGCGGCTACCAGGGGCTGGATGATGCCGAAGTAGCTGTAGCCGTGGAGGGCCACCTTGCCGTCGCTCCACCTGCACTCCGTACCGGCCCACTCCACCACGTCATAGACGTCCTCCTGCTCCTGGGGATTGTAGATGCCATAAAATTCCCCTTCGCTCTTGCCGATGCCTCGGGGGTTGGGGATGATGAAGGTGTAGCCCCGCTGGACATAGAAGTCCATGTCCCCCGCCTCCAAGGAGTGGTCGAAGTAATTGGACTTGCCGGGCAGGGGGCCGTGGCGCATGGCCTGCATCTCCTTGCCGTAGGCCGACCATGCGATGAGAGCGGGGGCCTTCTCGATCTCAGCGGGGTGGTACACGTCGCAGTAGATCCGACAGCCGTCCCGCAGGACGATCTCTACGTCGCGCTCCAGAGCCACGGTGTAGATGGGCTTGGACAGCTGGTCCAGATTCTTGGTATAGCGCCGGTCCCAGTAGACGGGGACCTTGTACAACCCGGTCAGTTTTTTGAATTCTTCCTGATTCATTGTCAAATTCTCCTTTTCAGTTAGGATGCAGCGGGTCAGACGCCTGAACCTGCCCTCTGTTCCCTGCTTTATACGGTTAATTTACACAAAAAAGCCGAAGCTGTCTGTCAGATTTCTGACAGACAGCTTCAGCTTTTTAAAAATATACGAATTTCTTCCTCCCCGAAGCCGCGAAAGGGCCGGCCCTCTCAAGGCGGCGGTATGGCGATTTTAACAGCGCAGCTCGCTGTTCATGATGATATCCAAAAGGCAGTCCAGGTCCAGCACCGACAGGCGGCCGCGGTCTGTGGTAATCCATCCGGTCTTCCGCCAATCTCCCAGAATGGCCGCCGCTGTCTGCCGGGCCATCCCGGCCGAGGCGGCCAGGGAGCTCTGAGTCACCCGCAGTTCGGCGCTCCGGCTCTGCCCCGCTCCGGGCATCAGGTTCAGAAGGGTGAAGGCCAGCCGTCCGGGGGCGTCCAGATACATGGAGTTGACCATATTCTGGGCGCTGTTGGTCAGCCGCTCCACCAGCTCCCGGATGACCACCTGGCAGATGGTATGGTTGGTCCAGGCCAGCTGGAGAAATACGGCCTTCGGCATGACCACCAGGGTGGAATCCTCCGTCACCAGGGCGGTGTTGAGATACTCCGTGTCTGTCATCACCGCCGTCTCCCCAAAGTAGTCCCCCGGGCACTTCACCTTGACGATTACGTCCACGCTTTCCCGGTAGTAGACCTGCTCCATGATGTATCCCCGCTGGAGGAAGTACATCAGGCTGGCCGGGTCCCCCTTACGGTAGAGGATGGTTCCCCGCTTGTGGTGGGAAACGCGGCAGTGACGTGCCGCCTCCTCCAGCACCGGAAGGGGCACCTCACAGAAAATATTGGTAGATTTCAGAAAGCTGCTGATGGCGGTGATCTTTGCCTGCTCCATAAAACGGCCCCTTTTTTCCTCCGCTATGAATTGTGTCGAACTTAAATTCAGTCTACCACAGATTGAATAAAAAAAGCAACTGTAATTTCGCCTCTATACATCTATATGACGAAAAAATTCCAATGAAAATGCCGGACCTAATATTTTGTTACTTTTTTGGGACGTAACAGCTGAATTTTTGAAAATCATTGGATATTTCCTCCCTTTTTGAGGTGGTTGTATAAAATGACTAAAATACAAAAAAGCGGCCCGCCTGTTAAGTGCAAATCACACAAATAATTTGCCTTTCTGTCAGCCAAATGACAACGCGGGCAGCGGCCGGATGCTATATTGGCCTCAAGAACCCTGCGTTCAGGGGTGACACTGGCCATGTCAAATCAATAACAGAAAGGCGGCGAGTATTTCTATGAGCGACAATACGAAACAAAAATTGGGGCTTTTTTCCTGTATCCTTATGGCGATTGGCAGCATCATCGGTGCCAGCATTTTCGCCACCACCCCGGTGGCAATCAAGATTGTGGGCGGCAACGGCGTTGTTTTGGGATTTATCCTGGCAGCTGTGGTAGTGGTGCTGCGCACCATCCCGGAGCTGATTATGATGGCGGCTCTGCCCGCCAACGGCGCCTCCGTACCTGTCCCGCCTGGTCCACCCCGTTCTGGCGGCGCTGGACGCCTTTAACGAGCTGATGGTGGGCGTGATGAAGATCGCCACCATGGCGCTGACCTTTTCCACCTACTTCGCCATGCTGGTTCCCCAGATCCCGCCCCGGCTGGTAGCAACGGCGGTCTGCATCGTCTTTACCGTCATCTCCTGCTACGGCATCAAGGCCTCCGCCCTGGTGCAGAATATCTCGGTGGCCGTTTTGCTGGTGGCGCTGGGAATCTTCATTTTCGGCGGCTTGGGCGCGGCCACGGTCAGCTTTGGTGAGGTCATCACCACCACCGTGGAGCTGTCCTCCCTGTGGGCGGCTATGGGCATCATGCACGGCAGCCTCATCGGCGCCAACGCCCTGATCTACGCTGCGGAGGAAGTGGAGAATCCCGGCAGGAACATCCCCATCGCCTTCGCCGTGTCCACCAGCCTGACCGCTGTGCTGTACGCCATCATGGCCTACATCTGCGTCAGCGTCATGCCCATGTGGTGGGAGATCGACAACCTGGCCACCGTGGCAGGCAAGTTCCTGCCCCAGGCCCTGCTGTTCTTCTTCATCACCGGCGGCGCCCTGCTGGCCGTTGTGACCAGCGTTAACTCCGCCATGCTCATGTTCTCCCGCATCAACTTCTCCGCCGCCCGGGACGGCCTGTTCCCCTACGCGGTGTGCAGGACCAACAAGCACAACGCGCCCTACATCTCCCTGTGGCTGATCGCGGTCATCGCCGTGTTTTTCATCCTCGGCGGCTTCGACCTGGACGACGTGGTGAAGATCACCACCATCCCCGGCCTGCTGCTCAGCCCCATCCTGTTCATCGGCGTGTTCACCATCAACAAGCACTACCCCAACTGCTACAAGAACTCCTTCATCAAGACTCCCCACTGGCTCAACTGCCTGCTGTCCGCCGCCGCCATGGTGGTCTGCTTCCTGCTGGGCTACTACGTTATCTTCCAGATGCGGCCTCACAACTGGATCGCCATGCTGGTCTACTACGCCGCGGCGGTGGTGTTTACCGCCTGGCGGGTCAGCTACATCAAGAAGACCGAGGGAGTCAATCTCTTTGAGAAGATGAAGTCCACCTATCAGCCCTGGGAGGAGCGGGAAGAGGCCGCCAAAGCCGCCCTGGGTGACAAGGCCGTCAAATAAGCTGTGGATCAGCGGATGAGACGCGCCGGACTGGGGCTGCTCCTGCTCCTCTCCCTCTGTCTGAACGCCCTCCTGCTGCTGACAGAGAAAAGGGATGCCCCATCCGCGGACAGCCCTGTGGGAACCTACTCCACCGTGGATGCCTCCTCTCCCGCTACGGCGGATGGGCTGTATCTTGCCCTGGAACAGGCCGGGAGCTACTGTCTGTACCGGCAGGGTGAGAGGCTGGAAACCGGGCGCTATGCGGAATCGGCCCGAAGGACTGTTACGCGCTGTCTCCGGATGACGGTGTACGTTCCAGCACTCCGCTGATCTGGACAGGTGAATCCGTGTACTGGCTGAGTCCGGAGGGGATTGTGCTCTTTACAAAATTCAGCGGCACGCCCACCTACATCAGCGTCCCTTAAACACCCGCCTCCGCGGGGCCGAGCCTTCGGGCGGAGCCCCGGGAGGCGGTTTTTGCCTGTTCTGTCGCCTCGGAAGACAGAACAGCGAAGAAAAATTTTTGTGAATGTTGTACAGCTGACAACATGGATTTGAAAACCGTGTTAGGATAGTGCACAGAAAGAGGGGGAACACCCCCGCCATATGGTCTTTCGCATATGCTGAAAATTTTTTGAAAACAGGAGGCTGCTATGAAAAAACGGATCACCGAAGTGCTGGGCATCGACACCATGCCCAACTACTGGGACAAGCGCTATGTGAAGAATCTCGACAAACTCTCCCGCCCCGTCTACGAGGTGGAGCGCCACGAGGACGTGTGGATGACCCTGCGGGACGGCGTGCGCCTGTGCGTGGACGTCTACCTGCCCAAGGGGGCCGGTAAGGTGCCCGCCCTGGTGAGCTGGTCGGCCTACAGCAAGGAGATGCAGAACATCAAGCGGGGCGCCATCCCCCCCGAGTCCCTCCTCTTCGACCACTCCCTGGAGGCGGGCGACATCGACTACTTTGTCAGCCGGGGCTATGCCTACATCATTCCCGACCCCCGGGGCATCGGCAAGAGTGAGGGCGAGTGGTACGGCGTGTACAACCCTGTGGAGATGCGGGACATCTACGACGTGATCGAGTGGGCCGCCGGCGAGGACTGGTGCGACAAGAACGTGGGCATGGGGGGCTGCTCCTACTTTGGCGTATGGCAGACTTGGGGCGCCCCCGCCCAGCCTCCCCCTCTGAAATGCATTATGCCCTGCTCCTTTGTGGACGACTACTATCAGCACGGCTACTACGGCGGCGTGCCCTCCACCTACATGAGCATCTACTGGG
>CATIYU010000183.1 GCA_949739085.1 uncultured Eubacteriales bacterium
AGGGCTGGATGGCTGAGCACATGCTCATCCTGGGCATCCAGAACCCCGCCGGTGAGGTGCGCTACCTGGCGGCGGCCTTCCCCTCCGCCTGCGGCAAGACCAACCTGGCCATGCTCATCCCCCCGGAGGCCTACCGCGAGAAGGGCTGGAAGGTCTGGTGCGTGGGCGACGACATCGCCTGGATTCGGGTGGGCGAGGACGGCAGGCTCTGGGCCATGAACCCGGAGTACGGCTTTTTCGGCGTTGCCCCCGGCACCAACGTCAAGAGCAATCCCAACGCCCTGGCCTCCACCCAGCGGGGGACCATCTTCACCAACGTGGTCCACAACCTGGACGACAACACCGTCTGGTGGGAGGGCCTGGACAAAAATCCCCCCGCCCACGCCGTGGACTGGAAGGGCAACCCCTGGAACGGCCCGGAGAGCACCGAGAAGGGCGCTCATCCCAACAGCCGCTTTACCGCCCCTGCCAAGAACTGCCCCTGCATCTCCCCGGAGTTTGAGTCGCCCCAGGGCGTGCCCCTGAGCGCCATCGTCTTCGGCGGACGCCGGGCCAAAACCGCCCCCCTGGTCTATCAGGCCAGAAGCTGGGAGCACGGCGTGTTCGTGGGCTCCATTATGGCCTCTGAGACCACTGCCGCCGCCGCTGGCGCGGTGGGCGTTGTGCGCCGCGACCCCATGGCCATGCTGCCCTTCTGCGGCTACCATATGGGCGACTACTGGCAGCACTGGCTGGACATGGGCAAGAAGGTGGGCGCGGTCAAGCTGCCGAAGGTCTTTAACGTCAACTGGTTCCGCACCGACAGCGAGGGCCACTTCATCTGGCCCGGCTTCGGCGACAACATGCGGGTTCTGGAGTGGATTATGAAGCGGGCCTTTGGCGAGGCGGACGCCGTGGATACCCCCATTGGCTATCAGCCCAAGGCCGGGGATATCAACCTGGAGGGCTCCGGCGTGGACCAGGAGACTCTGGAGGGCCTGCTGGGCGTAGACAAGGCGCTGTGGGCCGAGGAGGCCAAGGGCATCCGGGAGTACTATGCCAAGTTTGGTGATAAGGTGCCCCAGGAGCTGCTCAGCGAGCTGAACAAGCTGGAAGAGAACCTGAAATAATTGCCCCTATACAGGCAGGCTGCCCCAGCGGCGGCCTGCCTTTTTGAAATCAACAATAGTGGGAGGAGTGCGGATATGATTCACACCATTAAGAACAGCTTTCTGGAAGTGCAGGTCAGCGAGGCCGGGGCGGAGCTGATGTCCATTACCGCAGGGGGCACGGACTACCTCTGGAACGGAGACAAGGCCTACTGGGGCGGCCGGGCCCCCCACCTGTTCCCCTACGTGGGGCGTCTGACCGGCAATCAGTACACCTACCGCGGGAAGGCGTACCAGATGAACCGCCACGGGTTTGCCAAGGCTAGCCGGTTCGCCCTGGCAGGAGCGGGCGCGGAAAACGTGAGGCTGCACCTGGAGGACAGCGAGGAGAGCCGGGCGGTCTACCCCCAGGCATTCAGCTTCGACGTTTCCTATGTGCTGGAGGACAGCACCCTGGCGGTGGTCTACTCCGTGGAAAACCGGGGCAGCGGCACCATGTACTTCGGCCTGGGGGCCCATCCCGGGTTCCGGGTCCCCCTGGAGGAGGGGCGGGAATTTACCAGCTACCGCCTGACCTTTGGCCAGAAGTGCCAGCCCTGGCAGGTGCTGCTGTCGGATGCGTACCAGGTCAGCGGCCGCGAGGTCCCCTACCCCCTGGAGGACGGGACCACCCTGCCCCTGCGCCACAGCCTCTTTGACCGGGACGCCGTTATCCTGAAGCACATGGACCGGACGGTGACCCTGTCCGCCGGGGAGGGCTCCAGGGGTGTCACCCTCTCCATCCCCCAGATGCGCTACCTGGGAATCTGGCACCCACCGGAGACCGGCGCACCCTTTGTGTGCCTGGAGCCCTGGGTAAGCCTGCCTGCCCGGCAGGGCGTGGTAGAGGAGTTCTCCCAGCAGAACGACCTGGTGGCCCTGCCGCCCTATGAGAAGTACATCAACCGCTGGACAATCACGGTTTTCTAGGGGGATGGCCATGTACGAGCTGCTGGTCCAGAGCCCGGTCGGGCCCCTAACCCTCTCCGGCACAGACGCGGCGGTGACGGGTCTGCACTTCGGGGACGTCTCCTCCGGGCTGCACGGAGCGCCCCTGCTGGAGCGGGCGGCGGCGGAGCTGGCGGAGTACTTTGCCGGACACCGCCGGACCTTCACCGTCCCCCTGGCCCCCTCTGGCACCCCGTTCCAGCGGAAGGTCTGGGACGCCTTGCGGGAGATCCCCTACGGCGAAACCGTCCGCTACAAGGACATCGCCGCCCGGATTGGGAATCCCCGGGCCTGCCGGGCCGTGGGTCTGGCCAACAACCGGAACCCGATCTCCATTTTCATCCCCTGCCACCGGGTGGTGGGGGCGGACGGCTCTCTGGTGGGCTACGGCGGCGGACTGCCGGTGAAAAAGCTGCTGCTGGAGCTGGAATTCGGAGAGAGACGGCCACAAACGTGAACAAGAGAGGGACCCGCGCTGTCCACGGGGCGGGCCCCCCTCCTCAACAGGTGAAAAAAATGCCTTGCGCGGCGGCTCTCCTCCGGGAACCCGCTGGCGCAAGGCAATTCTATTGTCCGCTTGGACCGGCCCGCCGCCTAGGGCAGCGTATCCAGCACCTTACAGATGGCGGCGCGGGTCATGGTCCCGTTGGGGTCCAGCCTGCCGTTGTCGCCGCCGATGACCCCCATGGCCACCAGGGTCTTGAAGTGCTCCACCGCATAGGGCGGCACCTCATCCACATCCAAGAACTGGGCGAGGTCCCCGAGCTCCACCGGCTCCTCCTCAGAGGGCTCCTGGGACCCGTCGGGGAAGGGCGTCAGGCCGATGAACTGAGAGCCGCCGTCGGGGATCTCCGGCAGGACCGGTTCCCCGTTTTCGTCGTTCAGCGCCAGCATCCGGCCCAGCATAGTCACCGCCTGGGACCGGGTCAGGGTCCCCTGCGGGTCAAAGACCAGCTGGCCGTTGACCGTGGAACCGTTGACAATACCCAGCACGTACATGGCCCGAACAGAGTCCCTGGCCCAGGCGTCCACCTGATCGATGTCCGCAAAGGGGGTGGCGGTGTCCGCGTACTGCGCGGGCTCCAGGCCCAGATAGCGGCACAACAGCACCGCAAACTCCGCCCTGGTGACGCCCCGGTCCGGGCGGGCGTAGAGCTTGCCGTCCATGACTTCGCCGGTGAGAATGCCCTGGTAGTAGAGGTTGGTCATGTGTCCGCTGGCCCAGTGGCCCGCTGTGTCCACAAAGGGGGACTCGGCCTTTACCGCCACGGGGATGGTCACGGAGCAGCCCCCCCGGTAGGCGGTGAGGTAGCCGCTGGCGGAGGTGAGCCCCGCAGTGAGAACGCCGTTTTCGTCAATCGTCCCCACCTCCGGGGTGAGCTGCCAGGTGAAGTCGCTGGCCCACGCCTCTATGGGACGGTGGCGGTAGAGGGCGGAGAGGCCCAGCTGTACGCTCTCCCCCGGCGTCAGGTTCAGGTAGGAGAGACTGGCGCCGTTTTTCGTGATAGCGGCGCTGTCCGGCTCGCTGACCACCTGGACCTGCTGTTGGGCGGAGATGCCGCCGTAGGAGGCGGTTATGGTAACGGAGCCGGGCTCCTGGGGGGCGGTGAAGACGCCGCCGGAGACCTCCCCGGCGCTGGCGTTGAACTGGAGCTCCCCCGCCATGGGATAGTAGTGGGTGTCCGCCAGGTTGGCGTTCAGCTTCACGGCGTGTCCGGGCAGCACCGCCGGGGCCTCCGCCGAGAGATTCACGGCCCCGGGCACTCCCGTTGCCCCGCCGGGGGCCAGTAGGACGATGTGGTTGCTGACCTTCCGCTGGGCCTTGTCGCTGGGGGAGTTGATGAGCTGGGAGGAGGTGCTGTCCGGCGTGGCGGAGACCATGGTGGTGGAACCGCCGCCGTCCAGACACAGGGCGGTGACGCAGCCCAGCTCCGCCATCCGCTGGGCCAGCACACCCAAGGAGGCCCCCATGCTGTGGCCGGTCTGCCTGCCGTCGATGGTGTAGAGGACCAGATCTCCGTTGGCCTTGACCCCCACGGCGGTGCGGGGGGCGGCGGAGACCGCGAAGTCCGTCTGGGCCACGCCGTCCTTGACCAGCATGTACAGCGCGCCGATGGCCTCCGAGACCTCGTTCCAGCCCGGGTCGGAGGTCTCGGTAAAGGAGACGGTCACGGTCTGGCCCGGCGTAAGGGAGCGCAGGAAAGCCAGGTCCACGTCGTAGCCGTTGGCAGCGGCGGTGAGGACCACCTGACCGGGCTGTATGGACCGGGACCCGTTGCCCTCCGCCACCTCCGCCACCTGAAGGGTCATCTGTCCGCCAATGGCGGCCTTGCCCTCCACAATGTTCGCCACCACATCCACCCCGGCAGTGGACGTGCCGGTGGCGTGGTCGTTGCGGAAATAGTATGTCAGCAGGGTTGCGCCGCCCTTCTCCACCCGGGGCTTGTTGAGGCCCGCCAGGCGCAGGGACTGTTCCCCGGCCTGGGCGGTGATGGCCAGCTGAGGCTGGCCCATGACCACGGACCCGTCCGGGCGGAAGCCCACGGCGTAGTATCCGCCAGCGCTGGAGAGCAGCTCTCCGCCGGAGACCAGCAGCCCCAGGGGGAAGCCGGTGGCGGTGTCGTAGAAGTCGCCGTTGATGACGCCCAGCACCCGGTAGCCCGCGCTTTCAAAGTACTGGGCCGTGGCGGCGGCGGTGACCCGGTCGCAGACAGAGGAGCCGTAGCCCACTACAGGGCGCACGCCGTTGGAGGCAGCGCCGTCCCCGGCGGACCGCAGCAGCCAGGGGGGGATATCGGTGTCCGGCTCGCGGCTGTCCTCCCCGCTGGAGTCATCTCCCCCGGCCGGTTCCCCGTCATCGGGGAGCTCCGTCTCACCGGGTAGTTCCATCTCGCCGGGGAGCTCTGTGCTCTGCCAACCGCCGGGGGTGTAGGTAATGAAGTACTCGTGGCGGAATTGGGAGTAGTAATTGCTCCAGAATATGTTGTCGCTGAGCACCACGCCGTCCTGGAGCACGGTGTCCTGGAGCCATACCTCGCTGCCGTAGGCGGGCGAATCGGCCAGGGCCAGGGGCGCCAGGGACAGCAGCAGGACGATGGCCAGGAGGGCGGCTGTGGATTTTTTACGGAATGCGGTGTGTTTCATGGGCTCTCCTTTTCTCTGTTGGCGGGAATATGGGTGAATCAATTTATCATACCACAACCGAAGAAAATTGTCTACCGCCTGCTCCTGGAAAATCTTAACAGTCAGGAGTTTGTGAAACCGGCCCAGATCAAGTGGACAACACAAAAAGCAGCTCCAAGGGGTAGACCGCATGGTATTTCACCTCCCCTGTCTGTGAAGCGCGGAACAGCCCGCGGCAGAAAAATTTGGATCCTGCCGCGTATTGGCCGAACGCTGTCTTCCCAAAATTCTGCCACAAATTTTGCTGCCGCGACAGGGCAACGGATCCAACCACTTTTAGCATTCGCAGTTTCCGCTTAACCAAAATTCCTCCATAGCCGCATTAAATTGATTCGGTGCGTCCATATTCACGCAATGTCCCGCCCCCTCAAAAATAATCACAGCGCATTCTGGCTTGTTTTTCTTCCACAGTTCTACGGCTGACCGTTCCATAGGGATATCGTACTTTCCGCAGCCAATCAGCAGCGGATAGTTCCCCGGCGCTGTCTGCCGGACATTTTTCATGCTGTTCAAAGACGCTAAATACATAAAGGACTTTTTAGGAAATTGAATATTCATCTCATAGAAGTCCTCCTGAGCCCGCAAAGTGTGCGCGGATATTTTTTTATTCGACTTGGCAAACCATTTGACTGAAAAGATCGCTTTAAACATCATCAGCATCTGTGCCGCGCCATTTTCCCTCTGCATTTTGGCATCAAAATTGTTGATATCATACCCGCCGAAACAAGCAAGAGACTGTACGGCTTCTGGATGCTGGTTCGCAAAGGCTTGCGCTAATATGGCCCCCAGCGAAATCCCCACAATATGTATCTTCTCAATATGTTCTGTTTTTAGGATTTCGTGGATCCACGCCGGCATCTTATCTATACTATCACCTTTTCGCGCGTTTGTTGATTTGCCGTGCCCAATAATATCAAGAGTAAGGATATTATATTTATCTTGAAAATAATCAATTTGAGCTTGAAACATATGGTGATTGACAAACGCGGCGTGTATAAAAAGTATCCACTCCGCGTTTTCATTTCTGTGGGTATAATAAACGATAGGCGATTCCTCTAAATAGCATTGTTTCATATTTCACTGCCTCTCATCTTTCTTAACATGCCTGCAAATCCGTCAATATGGAAATTAATTAACTTCTTTCCGTAATGAACAGGAACAAATTGATTCACTTATTTTTCTGCTGTTTCCTTCTTGGTACCAGAACCGTTTGATCTCGCGCTTCCCAACACCCTAGGCTTTCAATATTCCTACCTCCCGCTTATCCCGCTCCATACGGATGGACAAAATAAAACGGATGCGGAGCAGGACAACCAGCAGCACCACGATAGCCGCCAGGAAAATCACTAAAACCGTCGTCCCATCAGACAGTGTGTTCACCATACGGATCCATGGCTTTGTGATGGCGGGGCCGTTTGCCGAAAGTCCCTGCTGCCTGTAAGTTCCACTAACAGCGTTGGCGTCCGAGCCTTCCTTCAGAAGGAATTCAATGAGATATTCTTCCTCGCCGTTGGCTTTCAGCCGCTCATAGTCCCACTCGCTCACATGAAACCGCTTGGAGGAAGCTATCATGGAGTTCATCCGCGCATCCCGCAGAAATCCGGCGATGGTGAGCCCTTCGCCGCCGGTCCATATGGCGTCCCTGGCGTTCAGATCATAGCGTGTGCGGCAGCAGACCAGGACATAGACCTGTCCAGGCAGCACCTCTGGGCATTTGCCGTCCATGTCCAGCAGAAAGTCAAATTTCTCGCTCTGAACACACAGGCCGTTGTCCTGGGTGCTGTCCAACAGGCTGTGACCGCCCCCAACAGGCTGGAAAACAGCAGTGCCGTTAACAGCTGAAACGGCCATGAAGAAAACCGTGGTGGCGGACAGCAGTTTCTTTTACCGCACATCATTCCAAATCAGTTTGTTCAGCATGACGCCTCCTGTTCCAGCGCCCGGACGCATTCCGGCCGGTAGAGCACCACCGCTGCCAGCTCCGCCAGCAGCATGTGTATGGGAAAGCCGCGTTATTGGTTCATAATATGTTCCGTCTGCCTGTCGGTATCGGGCTGTAAAATAAAGGAACGCCGTGGTTTCTTTATCTTGATTCTGCCATCCGCTTCTGGACAAATCCAAATTTCGCCTGCTTCACCCATTATCCAAAAATCGGGAGAACAGCCTCCCGCAGACTTTCTTCTTCCATCCCGAGCAGCCTCCCCAAATTGTAGGTAAACGCGGCGATTTTTCTCTGCCGTTCTTCCCCGCCGTACACTGTCAAGTCATCGAATACTGTGCTGGAATAGAGCAGCGTCAGTTCCGCCACATCTAGTATCTTGCTCTTACGTACATTTGCCTCTTTATCTACTCGCATTTCTTGTCACCCCCCTCGAATAGACCGGCAATCTGCCGGTTGATATTTTATGATTTGATACACGCTTTGTCAATATAGTAGTGATTACTGTCATCCTGACGGTCTATGGCGAAAACAGCTGTCCCCACGCCTGCCAAGACGAGTCCATGAACAGCTGGTGAACTATGGCCGAGGAAATCGGTATTTTGGCAAAGGACAAATTCTGCCTCACCATTGAGGAAGCCTCCAGCTATTTGGGGACCGAAGAAAAGAACCTACGTAAGCTTGTGAACAGCAACGCCGGCTTTGTCATCCAGAACGGCTTGAAAATCCTGATCAAGCGTCAGCGGTTTGAGCAGTTTTTGGATAATCTGTCGTCAATTTAAGCGTTGCTGTTTGCGAAAAGTTCAAATAAAGTGGTCAGATTGATATGGAAATTGGGCCTCGGCTATGGTATAATACCATTATATCGTGCCGAGGCTCTTTTCACAGAAAGGAGCATATCAGACAGCGCATTGACCGGGTGAAGCTGTCCGGCGCCAAGTGCTGGCTTATCAAGTTACAGCAGGACGGCAGGGGGTACAGTTCCATCCACTCCATCCTGGGCGAGGACACGCAGG
>CATIYU010000184.1 GCA_949739085.1 uncultured Eubacteriales bacterium
ACCTTTTGTCCTCCGGTCGCGCTCACCCGGCGGCACTTATTTCCCACAGATTCTCTTTGGCGCAGATGCAGGATGGGCTGGACATTATGCGGAACAAAATAGAAGATTACGTTAAAATTATGGGAGTAAACTGATGTAACAGATGGCTTTTCGCTGCGGAAGGAGGAACTGACTACTAGCAGCTCCGCATGGAGATTTGCGGCCTTGTCCCAATCAGCGCCGGGGACAGAGCTGTTGGAGGTGAAAATCCGGGCTGTACAAATTTGCCGGGAACGGATATAATATAGGAAATACTGCGTCCCGGGAGGTGCGTCATGAGAGAGTTCGGATTTATTAACGACAACCTGGAAATTAAATTCCTGATTCTGTATATTGCGGCCCGGGTGGCGGGCCCCGTCCCCTTTGAGGCTTTGCAGGACCTGAGCATGTGCGACGGCGGGGTTGACTACTTCGCCTTTTCCCAGTGCCTGGCGGACCTGGTGCGCACAGAGCACCTGAGCGTGGACGGCCAGGAGCTCTACACCATCACCGAGAAGGGCCGCCGCAACAGCGCCATCTGCGAATCCAGCCTGCCCTACTCCGTGCGGATGCAGGTGGAGCAGAATTTGGTGGGCTACAACGAGAAGCTGCGGCGGGGCGCACTGGTGGAGGCCCAGGTGGAGGAGCGCCCGGGCGGCGGCTACACCGTGTCCCTCTCCCTCCGGGACGAGCTGGATGAGCTGATGAATCTGCGGCTGCTGGTCACGCGGCAGGAGATGGCGCTGGAGCTGAAAAAGCGGTTCCTGGCAGGCGCGGAGACCATCTACCCCCAGCTGCTGGCGGCGCTCTACGGCGGGAAGGAGCCGGGCGGCGGGGCGTAGGGCGGCAGAACCTTCCAGTATGCCTGCGGCGGGGCGGGGAATGCTACCCCCGTACGGTCCGGGCCAAGACGGTCCGGCCGGGGAGGAGACGCTATGCGGGAAAAGAGAGCGAAAAAAAAGGACGGGCCCATGGAGAAGGCCATGGACCTGACATCCTGGCAGTCCGCCAAGACGGACCCTCAGGGCAGCTGGACCGGCACTCCGGCGGACCCCTACGAGGTCCCAGTGCAGGACGCGGACGACCTTTAAACTGGACCCGGGGCGGATCACAGGACGCCCCGGGCCTGCTGTATTTTCTGCCAGGGGGACAGGATGGGCCTTGCAAACGGCGCGGCTTGCGTGTATAATATTCCAAGCATTTCCAGGAAAAACCGGCCCTGTCCAGAGACAGGGCTGTAAAATACATCATCATAAGGGGGAAAGCCTGATGGCAGAATATGATTATCTTATCGTGGGAGCGGGCCTCTTCGGCTGCGTGTTTGCCCAGCAGGCGGTGGAGCGCGGGCGGCGCTGTCTGGTGATCGACCGGCGGGGCCACACCGGCGGCTACATCCACTGCGAGGAGATAGAGGGTATACAGGTCCACAAATATGGGCCCCACGTTTTCCATACATCCGACGAGGGGGTCTGGGCGTATGTCAACCGGTTTGCCCGGTTTAACCACTTTGTCAACTCCCCTCTCGCCGTCTATAAGGACGAGCTCTACAACCTTCCGTTTAACATGAATACCTTCTCCAAGCTGTGGGGGGTCCGCACGCCTGCGGAAGCCCAGGCGGAAATCCAGCGCCAGATCGCCGGGCTGGACATCGCGGAGCCCCAGAACCTGGAGGAACAGGCCCTGAAACTGGTGGGCCGGGACGTGTATGAGAAGCTGGTAAAGGGCTACACGGAGAAGCAGTGGGGCCGGGCGTGCCGGGACCTGCCCGCGTTTATTATCCGCCGCCTGCCGCTGCGCTTCACCTATGACAACAACTACTTTACCGACCCCCACCAGGGAATCCCCGTGGAGGGCTACAACGCCATGGTGGAGAAAATGCTGCAAGGCAGCGACCTGCTCCTGAATACGGACTACTTCCAGTACATCCGCATACACCCCAATATCGCCAACAAGACGGTATTCACCGGCATGATTGACGAGTTTTTTGACTACAAGCTGGGGCCGCTGGAGTACCGCACCCTGTCCTTTGAGACCCAGGTGCTAGACTGCCCCAACTGGCAGGGCAACGCGGTGGTAAACTACACCGGCCAGGAGGCGCCCTATACCAGGATTATCGAGCATAAGCACTTTGTTTTTGGCTCTCAGGACAAGACGGTCATCAGCAAGGAGCTCCCCGCAGAGTGGAAGCCCGGCATGGAGCCCTATTACCCGGTAAACGACCCCAAAAACCAGATGTTGTATGAGCACTACTGCCTGCTGTCCCGGGCCAGGACAGACGTCATCTTTGGCGGCCGGTTGGGAAGCTACCGCTACTACGATATGGACAAGGTCATCCGGGCCGCGCTGGACGCCGCAGCTCAGGAGCTGTAAGGCGGGAATTTTCCCGCAGAGCCAACACGGGGCGGAGTGCGCTGACGGCGTTCCGCCCCGTGCCGCGTTTTTCCGGCCCTTGCGGAGCGGCCCCCGCTCTTGCAAAAGGGGCCGGATCATGGTAAAATCAGACGAAATAACGGTCCGGGGAGGTCGCCCATGCTCTATGTCTCATTTACCTACTATGTGTTCCTGGCCGTCCTGACGGCGGTCTACTACCTGCTGCCGCTGGGACTGCGGTGGACGGCCCTGCTGGCGGGGAGCATGGGGTTTTACCTCTGGGCGTCGCCGGGTGGGATGCCGGTGTTTCTGGGGTCCATCGCGGTCAGCTACCTTCTGGGAATCTGCCTGCACTGGCTCCAGGGGGGCGGCAGGGGGAGCCATGAGGCCAAGGCAAAAACCTGGTCCGGGGGCGTGTGCCTGCTGGTGGGCGTTATAGCGGCCCTGGCCCCGCTGGCGGCGGTCAAGTGGAGCGCCGGGACCTGGATAGCGCCCCTGGGGATCTCCTTCTACTCCCTGCAAGTGACGGCGTATCTGGCGGATATCTACCGGGGGCGTGTGAAGCCGGTGAGGAACCCGCTGCAATACGCGCTCTTCATCTCCTTTTTCCCCCAGATCATCCAGGGGCCCATCCCCCGGCTGGAGCAGCTGGGGGGACAGCTCTTTCAGGGGCACGCCTTCAACGAGGAGACCTTTACCAAGGGCGTGCACCTCATCATCTGGGGCTTCTTCCTGAAGTTCATGATTGCGGACAAGGCCGCCGTGGCCGTCAACACGGTCTTTGACAGCTTTCCCACCTACCAGGGGTGGTATGTCCTCGCGGCGGGGGTACTCTACAGCATCCAGCTCTACGCGGACTTCCTCGCCTGTGTCACCCTGTCCCGAGGGGCGGCGGGGCTGTTCGGCATTGAGCTGGCCCTCAACTTTGACCGGCCCTACCGCTCCCGGTCCATCCAGGAGTTCTGGCGGCGGTGGCATATCTCCCTGAGCTCCTGGCTGCGGGACTATGTGTATATCCCCTTGGGGGGGAGCCGCCGGGGAAAACTTTTGAAATTTGCCAATCTCATCATCGTCTTTGCCGTTAGCGGCGTCTGGCACGGCACGGGGTGGAAATTCCTGGTCTGGGGACTGGTCCACGCCGGGTACCAGATCGCGGGGGAGCTGTCGCGGCCACTGAAAAGGCGGGTGTACGCCCTGCTGCGGATGCCGGAAAACTCCCTGGCTCGCCGGGCTCTCCAGACGGCGGGGACGTTTTTGTGGGTGATGCTGGCCTGGATCATCTTCCGGGCAGAGAGCCTGGAGGCCGCGTTTGCCATGCTGCGGTCTATGGTAACCGTCTACAACCCCTGGGTGCTCTTTGACGGGTCTCTCTTCGCCCTAGGGCTGGAGGGGAAGGAGATGTTCCTTCTGCTGCTGTCGGTGCTGGTCCTGTGGGGCGTGGAGGCGCGGCAGAAGCGGATGTGTATCCGGGACTGGATTCTGCGGCAGCATCTGGCCGTGCGCTGGGCCATCTATCTGGGGGCCATCTGCCTGACCTGGATCTACGGGACCTACGGCTTCGGCTTTGGACAGGACTTTATCTACGGGGGATTTTAACGGTGAAAAAGCATGTCTGGTTCTTTGTGAAGGGCGGAATTTTCACGGCGCTGCTGCTGTCGGTGCTGGCGGGAATCAACCGGCTGGCCGTGCCCAAGTACCTCAATTCCGACTTCCCCACCTCCTCCGCCTTCCTGGGATTCTATGAGATGGAGGAGAACTCCATCGACGTGCTCCTTCTGGGCAGCAGCCACACCATGTCCGCCTTCTCCCCCCAGGAGCTCTACGACCAATACGGCATCCGCAGCTACAACCTGGGGGGCCAGGAGCAGAGCCCCTTCCTCAGCTACTACTGGCTGAAGGAGGCCCTCCGGTTCCAGAAGCCGCGGGTGGTGGTGCTGGACACTTACCTCTGCTACGATTTCAGCAGCGAGCCCCTCAACTCCTCCGAGGTGACGGTCCGGCGGGCCCTGGACTACATGAAGTGGTCCGCCGTGAAGCGGGAGGCCGTTGCGGACATCTGCGCCAGGGACGAGAGTCAGAGCGCCTCCAGCTACTATTTCCCCAACATCCGCTACCACAACCGCTGGCTCAACGATTTGAAAGAGGTGGATTTCCTCCTGCCGGAGTGGGGGGACCTCTACCAGATGAAGGGCTACGCCCTGGTGACCCACTACCCGGACAGCACTGCCTACGAGCCCTTCGAGGCGGGGAGTACCAACCGGCGGACCTGGATGCTGCCCCTGATGCGGGAGTATCTGGAGAGGATCGTATCCCTGTGCCGGGAGGAGAACATCCAACTGCTGCTGGTCAAGACCCCCACCACGGCGGGCACGGAGGAGAAATACAACGCCATGCGCGACTTCGCGGAGGAATTCGGCTTGGAGTATTTGGACTTCAACGAGAAGGACCTCTACGAGGAGCTGGAGTACGATTTCGCGGCGGACAACCGGGAGTGGAGCCACGTCAACCACTGGGGCGCGGTGAAGCTCTGCCGGAAGCTGGGGGCGGTGCTCCGCAGGGAGTACGGCGTGCCCCAGGTCCGGGACAGCCAGTGGGAAGAGAGCAGGGCGTTTTACGAGGATATGGTGGAAAACGCTGAATTGCAGCATATAGACCAGATCAGCCCCTACCTGTGGGCTCTGCGCCAGGAGCGGTACACGGTGTTTATCGCCGTGCGGGGCGACGCTGCCGGGGCCTGCAACTGGAGCATCCGCCGGGGGATGGAACGGCTGGGGCTGGAGACGAATCTGGTGGGGAAAAATGGCTACAGCTATTACGCCGTTGTCTCGCCGGAGGGCGTGCGGGAGAAGCTGGCCCGGGGGGAGCTGAGCGCAGCCGGGTCCTTCCGGGAGGGGCTGGGGCTGTACCAGATCTCCAGCGCCGGGGAGGACTGGGGCGACAGCTGTTCCATCGTGGTGGACGGCAAGGAGTACGCCCGGAACCGGCGGGGATTGAATCTGGTGGTATACGACAATTCCTGCAAAAAGGTGGTCGATTCTGTGTGTTTCGACCTCCACGACCCGGCCATGACAGCAAGCCGGTAGCAACAGGACAGGGGAGAGCGCAGCTCTCCCCTGTCCTGCTTTTTATCAGCCCGGAGGCCAGGTCATGTCCCGGCCCGCCAGCACGTGGAAGTGCAGGTGGGGCACCGTCTGTTGGCCCGCCTGGCCAATGTTGGACACCACCCGGTAGCCCGGGCCCGCGAAGCCCAGCTCCGCGGCCAGCTTAGCGATGACCGCGAAGATGTGGCCCACCACGGGGGCTGTCTCCTCCGTCACGGCGGAGACGGACTGGATGTGGGCCTTGGGAACCACCAGGAAGTGGGTGGGGGCCTGGGGGTCGATGTCATAGAAGGCGTAGCACAGCTCGTCCTCATAGACTTTTTTGCTGGGGATTTCCCCGGCGATGATCTTACAAAACAGGCAGTCGCTCATACGTTTCCTCCTGACGAGAATTTATGGGGCGTTAGTTCGCCCGCTCGTTGACGAAATCATCCAGGGCGGCCAGGGCGTCGTCCAGCTTGAGCAGGTCCGTGCCGCCGCCCATGGCGCGGTCGGGCTTGCCGCCGCCCTTGCCGCCGCAGATGGGGGCCAGGGCCTTGATGATGTCCCCGGCCTTGACGCCCCGGGAGACGGCCTCCTTGCCGCAGACGGCCTGGAAGGTGATCTTGCCGCCGTTCACGCCCGCCAGCAGGGCCACCACGGAGGGGTCCTTGTCCCGCAGGAAGTCACCCATTTTCCGCATGTCGTCCGCCGTGATGCCGTTGCGGGACATGGAGACCACCTTCAGCCCCTTCACCGTCTTGGCGCTCATGAGGAACTGGTCCCCGTCGCTCAAGAATTCCTTTGCCTTCAGCTTCTCGATGGTCTGGCGCAGCTCCCGCAGCTCCGCGTTCACTTGCACGGCCCGCTCCCGCAGCTCGGCGGGCTTTACCTTCAGCTCGGCGGCGGCGTGGAACAACAGGTCTTGGTTGTCGTTCATCACGTCCATAGCCCGGCGGCCGGTCTTGGCCTCAATGCGCCGGACACCGGAGGCCACGGAGAATTCGCTGCCGATGTGGAAGAGGCCGGCCTTGGCGCTGTTATCCAGATGGGTGCCGCCGCAGAACTCCACAGAGTAGCCGTCCCCGATGTTGACCACCCGAACCACGTCGCCGTATTTCTCGCTGAACAGGGCGATGGCCCCGGTCTTTTTGGCCTCCTCAAGGGGCATTTCCCGGGCCTCCACGGCAAAGCCCTCCAGAATGGCGTCGTTGACCTCGCGGGAGACCGCGCCCAGCTCTTCGGCGGTCATGGCGGCAAAGTGGGTGAAGTCGAACCGGAGGCAGTCCTCCTCCACCAGGGAGCCAGCCTGGTGGACGTGGTCCCCCAGAACCTTGCGCAGGGCCTTGTCCAGCAGGTGGGTGGCGGTGTGGGCCCGCATGATGGCCTTGCGGCGGGGCGCGTCCACGGAGATGTTCACCGTGCAGCCAGTCCGGATGGTCCCGGACTTCACCACGCCGTAGTGGAGATACTTCCCGCCCTTGTTTTTCTGCACATCGGTGACCTGGAAGACGTTGTTCTCCCAGGAG
>CATIYU010000185.1 GCA_949739085.1 uncultured Eubacteriales bacterium
ACCGCAGACACCAATAATCGTATCTGCCCGCATAGCCTTTTTCCCCAATTCGGCATGTGAAATTGTCTGTGCGGAGACATTGGCCTTTTCAGCCAGGGCGTCTTGTGTCAGGCCCTTTTTCTTTCGCTGGGCGCAGAGCCGATGACCTATTTCTAACAGCTTTGTGTCCATTCGCCTCCTCCTCTCCCTACTTTAGTTCTATCATATCAACTTTGTTGCAAATTATTAACAGAACAAAGTTGAATACTATAAACTTTAGTATTACAATAGAGCTGTTTCAAAGGAGGATTGATTATGGAGTCATGCGCTGTCGTCGGGCCAAAACCGACCCGATTCAAATTTGGATACAAAGAAGAGAACTCATTGTGTCGAAAAATCAAAAAAGCTATGCTGCGGCAGTTCCGGAGATTGTATCGAAAAAAGGGAGTCCAACGATTTTATATCGGTGGTGCCATTGGTGTCAATCTTTGGGCTGGTGAGTTACTGCTGAAGCTGAAAGAGGAGCCTGGATATGAGGATCTGGAACTGGTCGTGGTGCTGCCCTTCCCGAACCATGACGCCAAGTGGGACATCCGAAGCCGAAAACGGCTGGAATACCTGCTCCGGCACAGCACAGAGCATCTGACCGTCGGCACAGGTGACTGCCGGGAGAGTTATATCAACCAGAACCGCTATCTGGTGGATCATGCACGGTATCTTGTTGCTGTGAGCGAGGAACACGAGGAGCAGGAAACTGGGTCATTCCAGGTAACGGCGTATGCACAGGAGAATGGGTTGGAGATTATCTATATCAATCCAGATACGGCTGAGGTAAATGACGTGCTAAAGTAAAGGAAAATCCAGATTTGTGCATACAAAAGTGAAAGACTGAGCGACCTGATAGAAGGCGCTCAGTCTTTCTAGTGCATGTTTGTTTGCTTAAATCTCCCCAAATGAGTCAAGTAACAAACCTATAGCCACTGTTCACTACCGTTCTGATGTGACCATGTGTAGGGTCATCAGGGTTCAGTTTCTTCCGAATTTGACTAATCACATTGGTGACAGCAGCATCGCTATCCCCCTCTGCTTCCTGCCAGACCGCCTCATAGATTTGCTGCTTGCTGAATACCCAACCTGGATGCCTCGCCAAGTAGCAGAGG
>CATIYU010000186.1 GCA_949739085.1 uncultured Eubacteriales bacterium
CGCGCCGTCGCCTTTGCCGATTACTACTTTGGCGACAGCGGCAGCGCTCTCCAGGCGTCCTTTCTGGCCGCCGCTAAACCCGTCATGCTCCAAAGAGTTGACTTAGAGAAATTGGCGGTGACCCCTCTTATTTTAGGTGCAGAGGGCACAAAGCTATTTTTCACGCCGCTACGCACAACCTGTATTTTGAGTTTTGATTTTATTACGCATGAAGTTGTGACGATCAAGCCCGGCTACTCCATAAAAGAGTGGCCCTATATCCAAGGCGTCAGCTTAGGTGGCGTTATGTATTTCACGCCCGTTGGAATACAAGAAATTTTGTCATATGACACTTCAAAAAACCAATGTACAGCCTTACCCTATAAGATCAATACCCAATCGCTGCTGGAGCGGATCCCCAAATATATAACAGGGTCCGATTTTTCGAACGCATATACATATGGCGGAAAAATATTTTTTGTTGGAGACTTTTATCCGGCAATTATGTGCTTAAATCCAGAGCGCGGATCACTGGCATACTATACGGCGTGGCCTTCCGCATTTCACAATGGAGATTCCTATTCCATCGCAACTGCTTCCTGCCAGATGAATTCGCAAATTGTTCTGGTTGGAGCAAGCCCCGTAATTCTATACTTCAATATGGAGACAGGTTCTTTTTCTATAGAGGAGATTCCCCACGACAGCACGGCAGAGGGCTTTTTAACAGTATCCTATGGAGACGGAAGCCTGTGGCTGGTGGCCAAGGCAACTGGGTCTATTCTGAATTTGACCCGGCTACGGGGAAGACAGCAGAATTCAGCCGCTTTCCGGCTGGAGTTGCTCTGAACCGGCAGTACCCGCTGTCTGTGTACGCAAAGGGTTATCTCTGGCTATTCCCCAGTCACATGAATATGGTTCTCCGGCTATGCGCCGGGACGGGAGAGCTTTTGATTGTCAGAACCTTCCTCTCCTCGTCCGATGTATTTCATCGCAGCGCGTACCTTGTTAGAGACAAAATTTATGTAACGCGGCGTTATTCCCTGGAAATGACATGTTACGATGCCGGAACAGGAGATTATATTGATTTTGCGCTGCCCTTGGAGGCGATTAGAGCGGCGGTCGTTCCCAACGGCCATCCCCAGAGTATTCATGAAACAGTTTTTCTGGAGAACGGAATCGACACTATCGAGACGCTTCTGCGCACGCCCCCCAGGCGTTACGAAGAGCTGCTGGCGGACTGGATTGCCTCGCCAGACGGCAGGGCGGGAGAACGAATCTATCAATATGTGAAGGACATGCTCTGGCAGGAACGGATGTAGGCTGGCGGCCGCCAACGCGGGCGCTATGGGTCTGAAGGGAAGCGCTGGTATAGAGACCATCCTGAACTTTTATCAAAACACCGCAACAGCGGTAACATGTGGGAGGCATATATGTGGATTCTTATTATGGGAAATCTTTCCTCAATGTACCTACAGCACTTTGTAAAAGGGACTGTGTTGGAACTGGGGATGGATGAAATTATTTTGTTCAATATAGGCAAAGAATTGAGCCCCAGCGCCAAAAGTGTGTATGCAGAGTGCTCCAGGCAGGCGCGGCTTTGTATTATCGCGGGCGAAAGAGAGTACGCGCAAGCTCTTGCGTCTGGCTACCCCGTTCTATCGAGAATGGGATACTTCGACGTATGCCACCTGCATTATATAGACGAATATGCTGTGCAGCTTGGGAAACTGGCCGGGAGGTTTTGCGGCAAGATTCTTGTGCATTACTGGGGCAGCGACTGGCTGAGAGCCGGCGAACCTATGCGGCTGCAGCAGAGCGGCCTGGTGAGAATCGCAGACTATATCGTCTCAGATTCAAGGGAGATTTGCGCTCAAATCAAGACATACTATAATGGGGAATTTGACCAGCGCGTGCGGTTCATCCGCTTCAAGGCGCCGGTCATTGAGGAACTGCGCCGGAAGCACGTGACGGAAGACGTAAAGAGCGCGTTTATGGAAAAATACCAAATTCCCCGCGGCAAAACCGTCGTTGCCTGCGGCTATAACGGAAATCCCGCACATAAGCATCTGGAGATACTGAAAGCAATCGAACAGATGGATTGCGAAACTAGAAATTCGCTCTTCCTCCTTGTCCCCGCCACCTATGGAGCCACCTCGCAGTACATAGACGAATTAAAGGCGGAATTGAACCGTATTAACATTCCGTCGAGAATTATTCTGGATTATCTGAGCATCCTGGAGGTGGCCTGCCTGCGAAGCGTGACAGACATATTTATAAACGTGCAGCCAACCGACGCGTACTCCAGCACCCTCCTGGAATACTCATACCTGAACAAAATTGTTGTGAACGGAAGCTGGCTGGATTATTCAGATCTGGAAAAGGAGGGCGCTTTCTATGAAAAAGTGGACCGGATTGCGGACCTGACAGAGGTCCTGGAGCGGATGGTTCCCCGTCTTGAGGAGGAAAAGTTAAAATATGCCTCCAATACCGGGGCTGCTGACCGGTATCAAATCCCTTATGAGGGAAATGAGCTGTGGGAGGACTTGTACTGCGGCAAAACGACTCTCAGTCCGAGCCAGAAACAGAGCAGAGCAGCTGCCTCCGCCGAATGCCTGCTTTATATCAATGAATTGATGAAATCATGTTATATGCGGAGAATGCTCTGTATACGAAACCTGGAGGAACAGACCGGACTCTGGGCGAGGAAACATCATTTCAAGACGGTTGTCGTGTATGGAGCCGGGCATCTGGGCCAGGTTGTCTACGAACAGCTGAATGGCGGCTATTTGGACTTACTCTGTGTGGCGGATCAATCTGTGCGGTATGTGGAGTGGTGTCCCACCAATGTTCTTTCCCCAGAAGAGATAAAGGATGTCCGCCCGGACGTGGTAATCATCACCCCTGCGCTCTATTTTGATGAAATCAAGAACAGCCTCGCGGCGCAATTGGACTGCGAACTGCTGACGCTGGACCAATGGACCGGCGAACTGGCAGACGGCCATTCGGAGCGGGCCTGACGCCTTGAACGCACGCGGACAAACATGAATGAAACAAGTGAGGTGGCAGATATGAGAGATATCGCGTTATCAAGAGATCTGTTGAATTCCAATAAGATTTTATTTCACTATGGAAAGATTCTGGAAGAGATTGCCAAGGGGCAGACTGCGTTTCATCCGGTTGCGATAGAAATTCACCCTACCGCAGTGTGTAACCACCGCTGCATCCACTGCTCCTACAGGGAACGGAATGAGAGCAGGGCTTCGCTTTCCAGTGAACTGATGGACCAGCTGGTAAGGTCCATTATCGAGATGAATGTGCGCGCCGTGTACTTTTCCGGCGGCGGAGAGCCGACGCTGTATCCCCATCTGGGGGAGTATATTCAAAAATTGCACAGTAATGGCGTTGAATGTTCCATTATTACGAACGGCTCCTGTTTTGAGCGGATGGGCTTTGTTGAGATCGCAAATCAACTGAACTATATCGCGGTCTCTCTGCCTGGAGTAGATCGGGACACATTTCAAACGATTACAGGTACGGATAATCTGGAGCCGGTATTAGCGCTGCCTGGAAAGATCAAGGCCGCGCACGGCGCGAAGAGCCCTGTCGTTGGCGCGCGGATTGTGCTTACGAATAAGAACTACACGGGAATCGACACGTTGCTGCGGATTACTAGGGCGAGTGGATTTGACTACGCTCTTTTTAAGATCGTCCGCGATTATGAGGACAACGGGCAGGGTTTGGATCAAGAGGGCGAGAAGTTTCTGCGTGAACGGATCGGGGCTCTTGGAGGGTTGGATGACAATTTCACCAACTTAAAGAGCATATTTAACTACCGCTGTCTTCCGGAATTCGTCCATAAATGCTGGACAAACCAATACGGCCTGCTGGCAAATGTGAGTACGGATGGCCGCGTTTATCCCAATATTGTTGGGATTGATAAGGAAGAGTTCTGCATTGGCAACTTATATGAGGAGCGGCTGGAGGACATGTGGAACGGTCCCCGTCATCTTGCGGTGAAGGAAGCGTCGAACCTGAAATGGTCCAGAGGGGAGTGCCGGAATTGCAGGGCAATGGCTTATAACAGGATCATCAATGAGATTGGGAAAGCTCTGCCCGCATACTTCGATCCATTTATTTAGTGTGAGGAGAATCTCTATGGCGGATGTGTCATTTGGGAAAGAGCGTTTTGAAAAATATGGGCATACTGGCTGGTGTTATCCGTGTACATATGTTCGATCAGGACCTGCGGATCAACGTCGTTCGGGAACTGACGGCTAAATACGCCGACAGCCGGAATGTGCTGCTGGATTTTGGCTGCGGGACCGGCGACTTTTCATGGGCTCTGAGGGAGGAGTTCCAGAAACTGCTCCTGTTTGATCCCTGCGCGGAGGTTCTTGAACAGGCGAAGGAACGATTTGCGGGAAATGACAAGGCTGTGGCAACCAGTGAATACAGCCGTTTGCATTCTCCCGGTACGCGCTGGGACGTCATTTTGCCGATTACCGTCCTACAGCACATCATGTCTGACGCCGAACTGGAGGAAACCCTGTCCGTTCTGCATCGCGGGATGGCGCAGCAGGGGATATTTGTGGTTATGGAAATATGCAGCGACGGCATTCAGTCGAGCCATGAGCGGAGCTGGCTGTATAAAACGTTCAGCGGCTTTATGGAACGCGGGGGGGGGGTCGCTGCTTTCCGGATACGATTTTTACTACCCATCGGATGACCACCCGATTTTCAGTGAGTATTTCAATTTGCCGGAGACAACGCAGTTAAGGAAAAATAAGGATATCAGCGATCAAGAAAAAATTCAGGAATATAGAAAACTAGCGGCAAAATACGTCTCAAATCCCGCCAGTTTCCTTAGTCCGCTGTCCGCTGCCAACGGGAGCAAATTCCTGGTTTATACAAAAAAGTAGGAGAACTATGATGAAAACGGCAGTCATACTTGCTGGCGGAAAAGGGGCGCGCCTTCGCCCCTATACAGTTACAATGCCAAAGCCTCTGGTTCCGGTGGGCGAAAAACCCATATTGGAAATTGTTCTCTGTCAACTAAAAAAGTATGGATTTGAACACATCATTCTGGCGGTAAATCACCAGGCGGACCTAATCCGGGCTTATTTTTCAGATGGGGCAAAATGGGGCGTTAAAATTACATATTCGTTGGAAGAAAAACCGCTGGGAACCATGGGCCCGCTGCACCTGATTTGCCAGAAAAGCCTGCCTGATGATTTCCTGGTAATGAATGGGGATATCCTGTCAGACATGGACTACAGCGCATTCCTGGACAGGCATATCAGCTGCCACGAGCTGCTGACGGTCTCCAGCTTCCAGCGTGTGCAGTATGTGGACTACGGCGTGCTGGAAATATGCTGCGGGGCGCTGTCCGGCTTTCGGGAAAAGCCACAGCTGCCATACAGCGTCAGCATGGGCGTATACGCCTTGAATAAAGAGGCGTTAAAATATATCCCCAAGGGCGAGAGTTTCGGCTTTGACCAGCTGGTACAGAAGCTATTGTCTGAAAATAAGCGGATTGCCGTAAAAGAGTACGGCGGCTATTGGATGGACATTGGACGTCCGGAGGACTATGAAACCGCCATATGCGATGTAGAAACAGGTAAGTTTGTCTGGTAATTCTTTAAAGAACGGAGTGGAACCATGCGGGAGATTCCTTTGTTTGATCTGAACTATGGGCCGGAGGAGACCAGCGCTGTAACGGATACGCTCAAGAGCCGCTGGATCTCCATGGGGCCCAAATGCGCCGGACTGGAAGAAAGATTCGCAGAGATGCTCCATGTAAAATATGCCTGTGCAGTTACGAGCTGTACGGCCGCGCTGCACCTGGCCTGCTGCGCGTTGGGTCTCCAGAGCGGCGACGAGGTAATCTGCCCCTCGCTCACCTTTGTGGCAACCGCGAATTGTATACGTTATACAGGCACGTCACCCGTGTTTTGCGATATAAGCAGTTTGCAAAACCTGTGTATGGATGCGGATGAACTGGAGAAATTAATCACACCTATCATAAAAGCTATCCTTCCCATGCACTATGCGGGCTTTCCGTGCGATATGACAAAGCTTCTTCAGACTGCTAGGAGGCACGGACTTTTTGTCATTGAGGACGCCTGCCACGGGCCTATGTCGGAGTACTGCGGCAAAAAACTAGGGACGCTGGGCGATGTCGGATGCTTCAGTTTTTTCTCCAACAAAAATATCAGCACCGGCGAGGGCGGAATGCTTGTGACAAACAGCGAGGAGCTCTATGAGCGGTTCAAACTTCTGCGGTCCCACGGGATGACGGCTACATCTTATGAGCGGGCGTCGGGCCATGCAACTCAGTACGATGTTGTAAGCATTGGGTTCAATTACCGGATGGACGACATCCGCGCTTCTCTGGCCTGCGTGCAGCTCGGCAAACTGCCGGATGATTTGGAAAAGAGGGCGCGGGTTCGGGCATGGTATGAAGAGGCTCTGAAGGGCGCAAGCGGAGTTGAGGTGCCGTTCTCTGACTATAAAGAGTTTGTAAGCAACTACATATTCCCCATTGTATTGAAGAACTCCAGCCGGGCGCGGAGGGACGCTATCCGGGCGGGGCTCTCCGAGGCCGGGGTACAGACCAGCGTGCACTACCCGGCGGTTCACCGCTTCTCCGCCTACCAAATCCAAAGACGCCTTCCTGTGACAGAATACGTAGCGGATCATGAGATTACCCTCCCCATGTACGGGAATCTGCGCGAGGATGACGTGCAGTATATTTGCTCACATTTGAAAAGGCTTGTTGCTGCGGAGGGCTGAGAGCCTCGGGGCAGCTCGATTTTCAATGGCTTGGAGTTTGCTGGGATTACACGAAGTTAACGGAAGGAAGGCTGTTCATTGATTACCGTATTTACAGCTACATATAATCGGGCGTACATACTCAGGCACCTCTACGTCTCCCTAAAAAACCAGACAGATCTTGATTTTGAGTGGCTCATCATAGATGACGGCTCCACCGACAACACAAAAGAACTGGTGGATAGCTGGTCAAAAGAAACGACCGAGTTCAACATTATATATCAGTCTGTCAGGCATGGAGGCGTCTGCCGAGCCATCAACGCTGCCGCCCGGCTGGCGCGTACGGAAGCCCTGCTTTGGGTGGGAAGCGACGACAGGCTCACCCCAGATGCTGTCTCGTTTATCCAAACGCATTTTCCCGAAATTGCGGATGACGCATCCTTTGCAGGAATGTGCGTTTTGACTGGCGCTTATACAGACGGACGGCTCATCTCGGGCAAACCGAATTTTGAAAATTATGTAGACGCAACGCGGTGGGAGCGGGAGCGGTATGGTCTGACAGGAGACGCGGGAATCATTTTCAAAACTTCTGTTTTGAGGAAATTTCCTTCCCCTGAATTTGAAGGAGAGGATTACCTCTCGCCGGGCGTTTTTCTGAATGATCTTACCTACCAGGGATTCAAATTCCGTTGGTTCAACCATGTCGCCTATTTGGCCGAATACCTTGAAAATGGAATCACAAAAAACCACTGGAAGCTATATAGAACCAGCCCCAGGGGCTGCGCCTTCTATGTGTTACAACAGCTGAAATATGGACTTGTTTCTCCCGATCAATTCCGTTTGTCGATGTTTAGTATTTATGAGCGGTCAAAGATTTTGCTTGCTGGTTCCAGTTTATCCGACGTATTCCAGATGAACAGCTCCGACTATACGGGAATGCTTGCGCTTTACAGCGCCGCAAAAGAGGAGATTGCGGAAGTCCTGCGGGAAAACGGCGTAAAAACCTTGGCGCTGTATGGCTATGGCGGAAACGCAAGGCGCTTGATGTGCTATCTGGAGGAGCTGGGTGTTACAGTCAGTTATATTATCGACCAGAATTATAAAGAAAAGGACTTTCAACCCGCATATTCTTTAGAACTGGACCTGCCTGCGGCCAGCAGCGTGTGTATCACAATGGGCCACGCTGACTGCGGGATCGCAAAGCAGTTGAAAAGCAAACTGCCGTGCGCCCATATTTGGCATCTGGCAGACTTAAAAATCAGGATATGGCAGTCCAGCCACATATTTTTAACTCCGCACGGAGTTGACGGCCTCTGGACTTGGTAGCGTGTTCTGCCGTCCTTCCTTTTCCAGCTCTCCAATATGTGGACAAAGTATTTACCCGAAGCGGAATAAGTCAAAGGCATCTTTTAAAAATTTACATACAGTATGGACAAGCAGTGAATCCTATGTTAAAATATAGAAAATTTTGCTGGAGGGATACATAGATTTAAAAGCGGAAAATGGCATCTCGTGCATATGCCGAACATAAAAGGAGTACCCCAAATGGACGCAACACAGAGCAAATGCCGTGTAGGCATCATGCGGCGGGCCAGTGTGACCGGCGGCAGAACAGATGTCGGTATTTTTGTCAATGGTGTAAAGGTGGCAACGCTTTCCAATGGCAGCTCAATACGTTTAATTCTTGACCCTGGCCGGCATGTAATGAGTTTTGGTGTGGGGAATACCATTTTGCGCCGGGTCAACTTGGACCTGAACCCTGGAACCGATACCAATTTGATATGCCGAAAAGTGTGGAAGGGAATTGAGGCGGCGCCAACTTCTATAGACGTGTGTTCACTTATAGCCGATGACCAGTCTTCACAGCCAAAGGCCAGAGGCCGTGGTTGGCTTATGGCAATTGCTGGACTTGCGGTGTTTCTCATCGGAATATCCATATTGCTTGTCAAGCTGAAAATAGTTCCCTTCCCGATTCGCTGAAGAATGGCCACGCGATAAAAACAAACATTTGAAAACAGGGACGTTCGGATACATATGCGGCACAAGCCAGTAAGCCTCCTTGATTTGCTTCCATAGTGCTTCGCCATCTGCAATTTTGTAACTACTTGGCTGATATTGATATGTGTTGCACACATTCGTTTCCTGCCTGTCAAGTTGTCTTATGTTGAAAAGGAGCGGCAGCATCCCGCGCTGCCGCTCCTTTTTTCGCCAGATTAAAGCCGGTTTTAGGCAAATCAAAACCGGCGTCAATGCATCCCGACTCCGAGCTCAGTCAGCGCTTTCAGCGTACCATCCAGATTTTCCTTGTGCCAGTTTTTGAAGCTGCCGGCATACATGGTGGCGTAGACACGGGAAGTCCGCAGGTCGCTCAAAGCCGCCTGCTGGGCGGTCAGGCGGATAGTGTCCGACCTGGTGCGGATGGTGATAATGGTGTTGAACTTAACGTCTTCCAGCTCCACCGACTGGATGTCCCCATAGGGAAGGACCAAGGATACGTCTTTGTGCAGCTAGTGCCATGCGCGGTTGAAGGGGAGCAGGACGATCTCGTGTTCACACATCTGGAGAACATAAAATTCCGCTTTAAAAAACGCCGTAATTTGTTCGCTCAAGTTTTCCGGGGCATATTTGACTATGATGCAGCGGTCCTCCAGAGGCTCATATCCGGCCTCCTGGATAAATTTCTTAACTTCGTTTGCCATGGTATAATACCTCCTAAGTCGTTGAAGTTCATTTTGACGTGGACAAGAGCATACCACAATGCGGTCCCGCTGTGGACAAATCTTCCTGGACGGCACAAATCGTTCCTGAATGGTAAAAGCAGAGAGGGAGCCTTAGAAGCTCTCTCTCCATTTCTTCTTCAATTCTGCCTTTCCGGTTCGAGACAGCAAACACGTTCTGCCGCCCACCCGGACCTTGTTTTCCTTCCACTCCACCGCCTCAATTTTGTCCCATGCCGCCAGATAGGCCCGGTGGACCCGGATAAACCGCCCGCCCAGCTCTGTTTCCAACTCGTTCAGGCTTCCCACAAAGTCAATCCGGCAGTCCGCCGTATGCAGGAATACGTGGTGAGCCTTGGGGGCGGTCTCGAAAAACAGGATACCATCCAATGGGATGTGGCGGGTTTCGTCTCCTGTGCGCAGGGAGAAGACCTCCGCCGGGTCATGGCGCTCGTCCAGCAGCCGGGCGTGAATGGCCTCCAGGCACCGGGCAGCAGCGGCGCCGGTTTGATTCTGCTCCTTCACGATGTAATCAAAAGCTTCCAAGTGATATTGGAAGGTCTTCCAGGCCAAGTCGCCATAGCTGGTGATGTAAACAAGCGTGCCGTGGGGGTCCCGCCGCCGCAG